>CAZVSL010000275.1:0-8240 GCA_964629935.1 uncultured Calditrichaceae bacterium
GGTATGGCCAGCTATCCGCTGTAGTAGAGCCGGTAGCAGCCGTGGTTGGCGCTGCTGCCGTACTGCTTGTGCGACCGATGCTGCCGTACGCTCTGGCTTTTGCTGCCGGCGCCATGATTTTTGTTGTGGTAGAAGAGCTGATCCCGGAATCGCAGCTCAGCGGCAATACAGACATCGCGACCGGCGGCACCATGGTCGGCTTTGCCGTGATGATGCTGCTGGACGTGGCATTCGGTTAAATGTGCGAGTGGCAGTGGGCAAAGGCAGTGGCAGTAGCAGTGGGCAGTGGCAGTGGGCAGTGGCAGTGGCAGTGGCAGTGGGCAGTGGCAGTGGCAGTGGGCAGTGGCAGTAGGAGGTGCTGTCTGAATTCTATCACTTAGACCGAACAAAGCCGGAACCCAAAAATGCACGCAAAGGCGCAGATCCGCACAGGTATCGCAAAGAAAAACCTTTGCGTGTTCTTCGCGTCTCTGCGTGAGTGCTTTAAGCATTCTGTGCAATATGTCTTGCCAAAAAATGACAAGACTCAACTCCTCAGGCATTAAGTAAGACAAAAAGCGAAGTCAACAACAACCAATCAGGCAGGAGGGAACATGGAAACGGTTGCGCTTAATTACCTCGCGGTTTTAGTTGCAGGTGTTGCTTACTTCTTGCTGGGCGGCTTGTGGTATTCACCGGTTCTGTTTGCAAAGCCCTGGATGCAGGCACAGGGTCTGACCCAGGCCGACGCCGAGCGTATGCAAAAAAACGCCGCACCAGCCTATGTCACCAGTTTTATCGGCTCGCTGGTGGCAGCGTTTGTGATGGCGCTATTCATCGGCATGACAGATGTGACCACGTTACAGGGCGGCTTGACAACCGGCTTTTTTATCTGGCTTGGTTTTGTCGCCACCACCAACGCGCCTCCCTACTTTTATGAAGATCGGTCAAAAAGAGTCTATCTCATGTATGCCGGTTATACCCTGGTGGGATTTTTGCTAATGGGCTCGATACTTGCGATTTGGCGCTGATTGCGCAACGTGCAGTAGGCCCTATATTTAACCGAAATCGGAAAGCATGCAACGAAGGAGGTATCATGGCTTCTTATACTTACGACGAACTCAAAAATAAAAAAGTCGCTGAGCTGAGAGAAATCGCTTCCGGCATAGACCATGAAGCCGTGCAGGGATACACACAGCTCAACAAAGACCACTTGCTGGAAGCCATTTGCAAAGCTCTCGACATCGATATGCACGTGCATCATGAAGTCAAAGGCATCGACAAGACCAGCATCAAAAGAAAGATCAGGGAGCTGAAGAAAGAACGCGACAAAGCGTTGGCGGCCCACGACCACAAACAGCTAAAAGACGTGCGCCGGCAAATCAAAACCCTGAAGAACAAATTGCGCCGGGCCATAGTTTAGGCGCTTGCCGAAATTATCGACAAATTCGTCGCCGATAATTTGGATTAATGGATTGATGGAGACAACCATCCATTAATCCATTAGGTGGAATGACACGGAACGCAGGATGTGTTAAGCACAGTAAGTTTGCTCAAACTAAGGATGTAGCGTGATGAACAGAAGACATTTTCTTAAGACCGGCATCGGCCTGGGATCGACATTGATGCTTGGGAAATTGCCGCTAGAGGCCTTCTCGTGGCCGGGTGAAACGAATTCGGGTAAGCCAAAAGCGTATACAGCAGGCGAGCAAATTTCGCCGGAGGTTTTTGTGCTGAATCAGGAGCTGGAACAGAAGACGCTTGTGGCGATCTGTCGGGACCGGCGGGATGCCGTGGTCAACATGCTATATATTTTTGGCGGCGGTGCACTTGCGCGCGCAGATAAGCTCGGCGGCATCTGGTGTGCTGATTCCTTCGAAGACCTGCACGTTGTCCGATTTCTGAACGAAAAGTACAAATTCTCCGGCTTGCACATTATTCCGGTAGCTTGTGCGCCGGTTTACGCGAGTCAGTATTACGGTTTGGACGAACGAGTCTATCTCGATGAGCCTGATGATTCTGAAAAATTCAAAGTCGCTGCCCGCAAGTTCATCGATAGCACACAGGCGGCGGCAGATGCCGGCATCATTCCGGTGCAGCCGTATTTTGACTTACGAATGCGGCTGCTTCTCAATCGCGAACAGGATTTGATGCCCGGTGAGGGCTATGGCACAATCTACCCATGGCAAAGCAAGTTGCGGGCTGATGATGAGACCCAGAAGTATGGCGTGCCAACAGTTTGGTTGCTGGATGCTGACGGCGTGGTTCTGGAAGGTCCGTTTCATGGCAATGTCTACCATTCTGATCCGTACGAGCTAAGTTATACCGCAGTCGACCTTGACCACGCTTTGCAGAAGTATTTGTAATGAGATTAAGGCAGATCAAACTGTCTGCTGCGATAAGATGGCGGGCGTGGTCTGCCGCAGCACTGTTTCGATCTCACTCTTGACGTTGCCGAACGCCTGGCGCAGCAATGGCATGAGCTTGCCGGCCTCCTGTAATTGCTGATTGCGCCCGTGCTTCTCCAGGGCTTTGCAGAGATCGGTCATTTCCCATGCACCGATATTGCTGCTGGCGCCTTTCAGAGTGTGCGCCAGGTCAGCGAGCTGTTGCGCGTCACTCAGAGCATGAGCATGCTCGAGGCCAGTAAGCGTTTTCGGAGCAAATTGTAGATAGTATTGCAGTAAGTCGATCATGAAGTCGGGATCTGTTTCATCAGCGAGTGATTGCAGATTTTCGATGACATTGGCATCCAGCACGAGTTTGTTGTTCATCCCTTGTCATCCTTTCCGGCCATGCTGGTCGTTGTTTAAACTTGAACAGGTCATGAATTCACCTTCTTTGGCCTGGCCGCAGGATGCATCCTGTGGCAGAGAATGCAATTATTGTTTCTTCTTTCTTATCGGAAATAGTATTGATAGCTAAACTTTGAACCAAGCAGTGAGAAAAAAATGTCGCAAAATCAGGAAGTTGCTACCCTTGGAGCAGGCTGTTTCTGGTGTGTGGAAGCAGTTTTTCAGCGTCTGAAAGGTGTGCAAAAAGTTGTTTCAGGTTACGCCGGCGGGCACGTTGATAATCCTACCTATGAACAGGTGTGCTCCGGCGCAACCGACCATGCTGAGGTCGTACAAATAACATTTGATCCGGAGCAGATATCCTTTGCGGAGCTGCTCGAGGTTTTCTGGCGCACGCACGATCCAACGACGCTCAACCGGCAGGGCGCAGATGTCGGCACGCAATATCGCTCGGTCATTTTCTCTCACGATGACGAGCAAAAGCGCATCGCCGAGAAATCGAAGCAGGCAACGGATGCGTCCGGTTTATGGCAGAATCCCATTGTGACGGAGATCGCGACGTTCACCAAATTCTATCCGGCCGAAAGCTACCACCAGAACTATTATCTGGACAATCCCAACCAACCCTATTGCCGCGTTGTCATCGACCCCAAGATGCGGAAGCTTTTGCAGGAGTTCTCGGACAAAATCGAAGACAAATGATGTTGTTGGGCCTCAATAGACTCGCACAAAGTTGTGGAGCAGAGCGAGAATAGACTCAAAGTCTTTGTCTTTTAGATTCGTCAGTTGAAAGCCGGAGCGGTAGCCTTGCTCGTCCGTATCGTCACGTTTACACCAGATGCATTTGGCTTCAAAATGAATTTGTCTCGCATTACGCCACTTTCTTGGTAGCTTGATGAGTAGTTTGTAAGCCTTTCTGGCTGTCACATGGGCTTCAGTACGTATCATCATTCCGCCTGGTGTGAGATTCAGCAATTGTCCAAATGGCGTTTGTGCATCATGGCTGAAGATAACCAGGTGATGGGCAAGCTCAGTCCGCTTGTGGTGTCGTCTTTCAAACACGGTCTGCTCCGGTAATTGTGCGAGAGAATGTGACCACTATGTCAATTATTATCGGCAGCCTGTGGGGAAGTTTAGCCGTGAATTTCCACGATGCTGAACCCTGATGGTCTCTAACTAAAAGCTGTAAAGCAGCTTCACAACCAAGCAGCTTGCTTTACACTCTGCATTCCACTTCTTGAACGCAGAAAACATGCCCGCTTCTCTCCTAACTCTTCTGTTTTCCAACGAGATATAAGCTGGCTGCCCAATTACCAAATTCTTCCGGCACAGACTTTGTCGGCGCAATCGAGCAGATTCGCGCTTCCAAACGGAGAGTTTGCTATGAGACCAATCTTACTGACCGTTGTCATGCTCCTGACAACCACTGGCGTGCTGATTTCGCAGCAGTCCGGGCCAACCCCACCAGAGCTTGCTGTGGCCGCCAGGGATTCGCTGGCGGCGTTGAACGGGAGCTACCGCAAGAAACCGCATATCGCAGTGCTGCCGTTCGTCAATGCCAACACCCAGGCCATGGAGACTGAATTCGGCCGCACCACCTCATCCATGCTGGCGACGGCGTTGCGCAACCAGACCAATTTTGTCGTCCTGGAGCGGGGTGAATTACAGCAGGTGCTGGCTGAGCAAATGCGGGCGAGTGCTGGTCTAACGAAAGAAAAAGCCCGTGAGCTTGGTGAGCTGTACAACGTCGAAGTCATCCTCACCGGCGACGTCTCGCTGATCGACAACACCTTGCATATCGATGCCCGTCTGATCGAAACGGAAACCGCCGAAATCGCCGTTGCACTCTTTGGCGCTTGCCATGACCTCACCCGCATTCGTGACGTCATAGGCGATCTGGCCCAGGAGCTGGAGCAGCGCTATCTGCGGCAGTGGATGGGCAGCATCGCCATCATCTCCCAGCCTGCCGGTGCAGAAGTCTATCTCGACGGCAAGTTCATCGGCCTGACCGATCTGCAGCAGCCATTGCAGATCAGCAATCTGCTGGAAGGCGCCTACCAACTCAAGCTCATCCGCGGCGGCTATTTCGACTGGCAGGGAGAGATCGCAGTGCTGGCGAAAATGGAGCGCACCGTAAAAGTCTCGCTCATCGCCAAGCCCGGCTCCATGAACATCTATTCCGAGCCGGCTGGCGCGCAGGTTTTCCTCGACAATTCGCTGGTCGGCGAAACGCCGATGTCACTGCGCGAGGTGGCAGAGGGCGAGCACGAGATCCGCCTGGTCAAGGAGAATTTCAAACCCTGGCAGCAAAAGGTGGTGGTGCGCAGTTTCCAGCCTACAGATGTCAAAGCCACGCTGGAAGTCAGCCCGGGCATCCTGACCGTGAACTCGGAGCCGGCGGGCGCTGAAATCTATCTGAAAGGCAAGCTGGTAGCCACGACGCCGCACACGCTCAACAATATTCCGCCTGGTGAAATCGTGGTACGGGTGGAGAAAACCGGCTATGAAGAGTGGACCACCTCCGTCCTCATCGAGCCAAACAGCCAGAAAGTGCTCGACGTTACCCTCACGGAAAAGACTGGCATGCTATCGATTTTGTCACAGCCCACTGGCGCAACAGTCCATTTGAGCAAGGCGGGTGAGGCAACACGGGAAATCGGCACAACGCCTGTACTGAATTACACCGCCACCATCGGCCGCTACACCGTTGAAGTTGAGAAAGAGGACTACTTCACTGAATGCAAGAACCTCATCGTCGCGCACAAACAGATTTCAGATGTACGCTTCGATCTGCAGGAGAAACCGGGAGCGATTCTGGTAGAAACTGATCCTGCCAACGCCCGGGTGTTGTTGAACTCGAGCCTTCAGGGTCGTGCTCCTTTGCTCATGCAGGACCTGAAAAAGGGCACGTATGAGGTGACGGTCAGCCTGCCTTATGCCGAACAACTGCAACAGGTTCAGGTTGAGCCAAACCGGCAGGCCGTGGTGCAAGCCCGGATCAAGAAACCACAACGTTATTTGTTCGGCATGGCCTCCATCGGCATCGCCGGCATCCTGGTCCATCTTCTGGCAAACTGAGGAGGGTTTGAACTCATGAAATTATACCTGACACAGCTCATGGTACTCTTGACTGTCTGCGGAGTCGCTCAGCCGCAAACCGCTGCAAGCTTCCGGACGCAGTCGTACTATGGATTTTCCGGGCTGAGCTTCGTTCCCACGGCGCAAACGCTGCCGCCGAACAGTCTCGGACTGAGTTATCTGGCCAAACCTGCGAAGGGCGCCGATTTAGACCTGGAGCCGTTTTCATTGAACAGCGCCTACGCACCCAAAATAGACGGGCTGGAGTTTGCCGTCACCAATACGCCGTTATATGCCAGCGAGCGCCAAACTGGCGGCGTCAGGATCGCCACTGGTTTGCCCGACGCTGACATAACCTTGCCGGTTTTTCCATCCGTCAAGTATCGCATCATGCCCATGACGCCGGACAACTCCCGCGTGGCTATGGCGGTTGGATTTGCTTTGCCTTACGGCGCTTACTACGTTGTCGACAAATACTTCGCATCGCGCGTGTTTGATGTTACTCTCCACACCGGCGTTGGCACGAAGCTGACAACCTATCATGCCTTCGCCGGCGCTACCTTCACTTTCGGCGAACGCCGGGGCGACATCGGACGTGATTTTCCGCTGGAGATGCTCGTGGAGGCAAGCTGGGGCGGCTCCCTGAAGCAACTCGCTCAGAAAGAGGAAGCGTTTGTCGCAGTCTCGTTCAGGCTGGCCTGGACCGAGGCGCTTTTCATGACCACATTCCTGCGAATCGACAGCCAGCCCATGTTTGACGGCAGGTTTGGTTTCGAGCCTGGACCGACGCGTCTGGCTGGCATCGGATTGAGCTACACATTGCAACGATGAGGGCATAACCATGACCTACAAGAGAGCACATTTGTTGTTAGCTGTCACGACCATATTCATCTATATGTCTCAGGCACAGGCGCAGGGCGATTTTCTCGCCAACGACTACCGCATTTTTGGCAGAAAAGAACCCGTCAGCCCGGGCTCGGTCTTCAGCGCGCTCAACACCAGTACCATACTCATCAATCCGGCAACTCTGGCTTTCGTCACGGACAATCGCATCAACATTGGTCAGGCTGTCTCCGGCATCGGCGACGGCCGGTTTATCTCCTGGATGGCGCCGAATCTCAGCATCAGCAGTGCGCGCCAGGATGTGGAACGTACCGACCCGCTGTTCGGATTTCAGCATGAGAAACAGTCTCTTCATTTCGCCTTTGGCGTTTCAACCATGGATCTGGGGATGGCCGATGCCAACAGTGTGCTTGGGCTTGGCATTGCCATCAAGCGCCGGGCGGACCGGCTGGCCGGGTTCAGGGACGGCTCGGCCGCCGGAGGTCATGCCGTGAGTGTGGATGTGGGGATGCTGTACCGCTGGCGCCAGCTCGAGCTCGAGCTGGTGCTGGTGGATATCAACAGTCCGAAATTGAAGGATTCTAACTTATCCTATGGCGCCGGCTTCATCGTCGGCGGCCGATATACCACGCCAACCGGTTTGACTATCGGCCTGCAGGGTACCGGCGGCAGCGCCTACTCCGGCTCTGACTTCGGACTGAGTTTTGCCGCCGAACAGCGCTTCATGGACGGCCGGCTCATCCCGCGCATCCAACTAACTTCGTTCTTCTCCGGCTCGGAAGCCACCATGCAGAACATCAGCGCCAGCCTGGGCTACCGGCTGAATGCCCTGAGCGTGGCGCCGTCCGTGTTGAAGGATCTGGAATTCAGCTACGCCCTGAGCTTTCTGGCTCTGCCAAACAATGTCGGCACGCACATGGTGGTGGTGACGAAGTATTTTTAGCCTGAAGTATTTATGAACTTTGCAGAGTATCCTGATGCAAGAGCGGAATTTTCTTGCAATATTTGGGTAATTTTGGTATTGTGCATCGTTAAGCAGCATGATCGTTGAGCTTATTAAATGCGTCAATCTCCCGCGCTTCCTTGCGACGACAACTTGATGATGCACGAGTTTTGTTCAGGTCCCTGTCGATCCATTTCGATTCGAAGAGTTGTATGGAATCAACAGAAATAGACAAACTTAAGATCCTGATCGAATCCACCTGCCATAAGCTGCAATCTGTGGAGCAATTCTGCGAGGAAAGCGGCCTGGCGTATCAACACGTGCGAAAGCCGTTTCGCCGGGCGGAGGGACTGCCGCTTTCGGAATACTACCAGCGCTGCCGGCAAAAGAAAGCTGAGGCCAAACTTGCAGATCTAGGTAAACGTATCTTTGAAATCGCCGCCGAAATGGGCTTCAAAGATGAATCCAATTTCACAAATTGGTTCAAGCACAGGACCGGGCTTGCCCCCAGGGTCTACCGGAACAAACTTGCAGAGCAGGCAGCTACTGAGAGAGGTAGAAAGAGAGACAAGAGAAAGTAATTAAACTACCTGCCAAATTTG
>CAZVSL010000276.1:0-8237 GCA_964629935.1 uncultured Calditrichaceae bacterium
CGCGATGGCAAAATACATTTGCCTTCCGGAGTCGTAGGCGGTCATAAGATTTCCCGCCTGCTCTCGCAATTGACCCAGCCCGTGCACAATATACGAGACTTTTCGGACTTCGCAATTCCGTATGCAGCCGTAGCGACCGACATCGTCACCGGAAAGGCTGTAACCCTAACGAGCGGTTTCCTGCCCGACGCAATGCGCGCCAGCATGGCCATCCCGTCGATCTTCACGCCGGTCAAAATCGGCGACTATCTACTGGTGGACGGCGGCCTGGTGCGCAATCTGCCGGCGCAAGATGTGCATGATATGGGCGCTGATATAGTCGTAGGCGTTGATGTTTCGCAGTCAGTTCGCAAACAGGAAGAGCTCACTTCGTTTTTGGATATCGTTTATCAGGCAACCACGCTGATGGCCGGCACAGCAGAGCAACGCCAACTGTGCGACCTGTTGCTCCGACCCGATGTGGAGGACATGAGCATCTTCAGCTTTGATAATGTGCGCAGAACCATAGACCGCGGCGAACAGGCGGCACGTGAAAAGCTGCCACAGTTAAAGGCATTGGCAGACTCACTTACGCGCATGACCAACCATGTGGCGCGAACCGAGCTGACCAGAACGGACTCTATTTTTGTTTCCCGGCTCGGCTTTGAGGGGCTACGGCATGTGCCCCGGGAAGTGCTGCTCGGGGAAATCGATCTGACGCCTCCAGCGTGGCTCTCAACCTACGAGCTGCAACAGATGATTGATGGCATCCACAGCACGGAGCGTTTCGAGCGCGTGAGCTATGAGGTCGTTCCTGATTCCGCCGGCTTTGCGCTGATCATCCGAGTTGTGGAGCAGAGCGAAGATCAACTGCGCTTCAGCCTGAGGTTTGATAATGACAACAACGCTTCTGTCCTGCTCAATACCATCTTCAGAAATGTCGTTAATTATGATTCCTATATCAATCTGGATTTGATTCTGGGTGAGCAAATTCAACTCGATGGCCGCTACTTTATCCGAACAGGCTCGCAGCCACATCTTGGGTTGCAGACCCGCCTCAACTATAATGATACTTTCCTGGATATCTTCAACGATGAAGACCGTGAAGGCCGGCTCGATCTGAAATCCATGATGGCGGAACTGCTGCTCGGCACCTTCTCTTCCACACGCGTGGTAGCAGGCGCCGGTCTACGCGCTGAATTTGCAGACATATCGACACAGATCGGCGCTGTCGATAGCCTGCTATTTGATGAAACTGTGCTGTCAGCATTTAGCTTGTTTTGGTTTGACACGCAAGACCGGGCATACTTTCCAACCCGCGGTCTCTCATTCTATATGCGCAATGAAATTGCCACGACCCGATTCAACAGCGATGTCAGCTTCACGCGCCATTTGCTCCGTCTGCGCGGATTCCTGCCACTGCATCACCACCTGACGCTGTCCGCTGACCTGCTGGCCGGCTTTAGCACGGGCGCCATGCCCCCCATTCATTATCACCTCACATTGGGCGGTCTGGATACAGCAGTGGAGCTACCACAGCAGGCGCAAAGCCGGGTTTCTTTTCTCGGAACCAAGCCCCAGGAATTTCGTGGCATCCACGCGCAATTCGTGCAGATTGGCGTGCAGTACGAATTTATGCAAGACACATTTCTGTTGCTGCGGGCCAATGCCGGCAACACGTTTGCAGACTGGCGCTTTGATTTCTCGCCCTCTCGATTTGTATCGGGCATAGGGGCCACGCTTGGCACCCGCACCCTGCTCGGGCCGATAGAATTCTCCATAATGGGCGGCAGCCGTCACGATTTTCTGACCCATCTGAACATTGGCTTTAAATTCTGAATCTTTTGGCCGCGGATTCACGCCGTTAGGGACACTTAAATTCGAATGTCGAATTTCGAAATTCGAAACAAATTCGGAACTCAAATAAATTCAGGTCAGTGGTTCTTTGTGCTTTTTGTGGTTCATTACAGGTCCCTGTGGTATTTGCGGGAAACCCAAACTAAGCCAAATGCAATTTAAGTTAAAAATGCAACATTTCTTGACTTTCTTATTTTAGTTTGTATATTTATATAATTTTTTAAGAGCAAACAAGGCCCCGTCTTTAAATATAGGGCCTGAAATCTAAACCGTTATGGAGGATAATCTTATGTCGAAGTCCTATGCCGAGGTGAAGAAGCTGGCGGAAATGCATGATGCAAAAATACTGGATCTGAAGTTCATGGATTTTCCCGGCATGTGGCAACATTTTTCTACACCCATTTCCATGCTGAGCGAGGATTTGTTTTCCGAAGGCTTTGGTTTTGATGGCTCCAGCATTCGCGGCTGGCAAGCGATTAATGAAAGCGACATGCTGGTCATTCCGGATCCCGCCACCGCCATCATCGATCCCTTTATGCAGCCGACAACCCTTAGTATGATCTGCGACGTCTACGATCCGCTTACCAAAGAAAAATACTCGAGATGTCCCCGTTCCATCGCACAAAAAGCAGAAGCCTATATCAGGTCTACGGGCATTGCGGACCTGGCATACTTCGGCGCTGAGGCAGAGTTTTTTATTTTTGATGATGTGCGTTTTAACCAGAATGAGCACAGCGCGTACTACTATGTTGACTCAGTAGAAGGACGCTGGAATTCCGGTAAAGATGAAGGGCCGAATCTGGGCTACAAGCCGCGGTACAAAGAAGGCTACTTCCCGGTGCCCCCGACCGACGCGTTCAATGATATCCGCAGTGAGATGATCCTCACCATGGCAGAGTGTGGTCTGGAAGTAGAGTGCCACCACCATGAAGTTGCAACCGGCGGCCAGGCGGAAATCGACTTGAAATTTGCGCCACTGGTTAAGACGGCCGACGGCATCCTTTTGTACAAATACATTGTCAAGAATACCGCACGCAAACATGGCAAAACCGTCACTTTCATGCCCAAACCAATTTTCAATGACAACGGCTCGGGCATGCACACGCACCAGAGTTTGTGGAGTGAAGGCAAGCCGCTTTTTGCAGGCTCAGGTTATGCCGGATTGAGTGAAACAGCCATGTACTACATCGGCGGCATCCTCAAGCATGCGCCGGCGCTGATCGCCCTCACCAATCCGACGACAAACTCCTTCAAGAGATTGGTGCCTGGTTACGAAGCTCCGGTCAATCTGGCCTATTCGCGCAGAAACCGCAGCGCTGCCTGCCGGATTCCGGTTTACTCCGACAGCCCGAAATCCAAACGCATCGAGTTCCGCTGTCCGGACCCGAGCTGCAATCCATACCTTGCTTTCAGCGCAATGCTCATGGCTGGTCTGGACGGCATCGTCAACAAAATCGATCCTGGTGAACCGCTGGATAAGGACATCTACGATATGTCACCCGAAGAGCTGGCTGACGTACCTTCGACGCCGCCTACCCTGGAGGCAGCCCTGGATGCGCTCAGGTCAGATCACGAATTCCTGCTAAAGGGTGATGTGTTCACACAAGATGTGATCGAGACCTGGGTTGAGTATAAGCAGGAAACAGAGGTCAATGCGATGAAACTGCGGCCGCATCCCTATGAGTTTGCGCTTTACTATGATGTATAAGTTGTAAACTCCTCCCTAACGAGCCCGTCTGTGGTAAGCTGCAGGCGGGCTTTTTTTATGATGTGACCCGTGCTGTTTGACTGTGGAAGGTACTCTCGTGGAAACGATTTTAGAAGCCTGGCCATTTTGGGGACAGTTCCGGGATCACCACCCCAGGCAATGCAAGGACAATTATGAAAAACTAGCCCCCTCCGCCCTATCCCAAAAAAGAACCAAATAACACAAAGAACCAAATCACCGAGGATGATTGTCCTCAGCGTACGGCTCGCACGAAGACGTCGTAGCTGCTGGTGCCGTAGACAACGCCGCCGTAGCAATAGCCAATGCCGAAAACGACGACCCACGCCCGCGAAGCGGACCCTTTATCCGCGCTCCATATCCGCTTCTGCTTGCTGTCGAACAGTGAACTGATATAAATGCCGTGCTCATTCTTCTTCGGCTCCATCAGCGACATCGCTTCCTCCAGTGTTGGCAAGCGCCAATCGCTGTGGCCAGCGTACTTCTGTTTGTTGAGACCCCGGATATATTCTTGTGCTTTATTGAAGTATAGGTGTTCAGCAGATCCGAACTGCTGCCAGGTCAGGCCGGTCGTGTAGTCGATAATCAGCTTCTTGCCGTCACACTCAATCTCTTCATACTGATGCAGCAACCCTCTGCCATCCCAATTCATATCGTTATCAAAAAAGTCTCGTTCTCGCACCATTTCCCGGACCTCTTCGCGGGATAGATTTTCAACTGGCTGCGAACGCAGCTTCATGGATTGAGCCAGGCCGCGGCGCCTGAGACCTTCACGGATCGCTGCCAGCAGCTTTTCAAGCCCGCCGTCTTCGTACAGATTGACCCAGTTGTATTTCTTCATTTCCTCAGGCACCGTGCAATCGTCCAGTCGGGCAGGTATGAAAAAAATATTGCTGCTCAGCTTACGTTTCGCCACCTCCAATGCTTCCCTGAACTCCATCTGCACCACACCCTCGTGGCTCACGGCATGGGTTGACAAACAGGCAACAAAGAAAGGGGCTTTTTCGATAGTCTGCTTCATCACCCGCTCCCAGTCCTCGCCGGGCAGCAGGTCTTCAACGTCCATCCACGGTCGAAAGCCGGCTCGCTTCAACGTACTGTACAGCTCCCGCACCTGAGCGATGTCCTTGCGGGTATAGCTCAAGAAAAGTATGGGTCGTTCGGCTGACATCTTATGGCTCTATGTCGTTTTGTGTGGGTAGCTGCACATCATTTTTTGCCTACGCCTGTCTCAGGCTCCCTCCTCTGATGGCTTTTAGAAGCTAAATTTTCAACTCCATAGTATCGCTCCTTAGGTGTTGAAAAATAAACCTTATTTTAGGGGGTGTGAAAAAATATGAAAATGCAAAATGACAAAGCAAAATTTAAAACCGAATTCAAGAGCCATAAACATGTCACCGCTACGCGGTTTTCGTGCCGCAGACAACCCCGTCAGGGGTGAAATATTTATAGTAACGCAGAACCGGAGATACTGCGGAACGAAGGCTCTAAATGCCGGGCAGGATACCTATACAAATCAACATAGTGCCAAACATATTTTCCAAACGGAAAAGCTATTTCTTATTTCTGAGAATCCAGAATAGTGCCCGGCAAAGTCTTTGCTTTAAAAAACAATTACTTACCTCAGAAATGAGTTTGGCACGATATTCGTATAAAATTGTCCGGATTTAATTAAACTGAAAACTATCGCTCGCCAGAACATGCAAACGGCGCTGAAAATCTCGAAATGGCTGCACAAGTACCTCGGTCTCATCCTGATTCTGTTCCTGATGTGGATGAGCCTTTCGGGTGTGCTGCTCAACCACCCGGAGCTGATCGCTGATTTTTCTGTGCCGCGCTGGCTGGTACCGCCGCAATATCACATCGACAACTGGAATCGTAGCGCCCTGACCAAGCTGATCTTCTCGCCGCAGGATGCGAACCTTGCTTTTGCCAGCGGCAAGCAAGGCATCTGGGTGACGCGTGACGGCGGCCACAGCTTTGCACCCATGATGAAAGGCCTTCCATCAGAACGCTACTACCGCAAGACCGCAGACATTTACCTGGTGGAAGCAGAGCCGTCCTGCTTGCTGGCCGGCACAAATCGCGGGCTATACGTATGCGACCTGAACACGGAAATATGGCGAAGATTGCGGCTGGAGAAAGACATCGAACCGGCACGCAGAATCTTGCAGGTGCAAGATTCGCTGGTCGTCTTCACCGATTCCCAGGCTTATATTTCACCGGCGCCGCCTGCCGAGCTGGAATTTCAGCGCGCCGTTTTGCAGCGGTCAGAGCAGGTTCATACCGTTTCGCTCATAGATTTTTTCTTCGCTTTGCACGATGGCAGTATCTGGGGCTTACCCGGCAAACTGCTGTTCGACGCCGTGGGGCTTATCCTGTTTTTCCTCAGCATCTCTGCATTTTATAGCTGGTACTATCCCTGGAAACGCCGGCGGGAAAACAAAGCCGCTTATCGGCAAAGGGCGCGGCCTTTCCGGCGCTTGTTCAAGTGGTTCCTGAAATATCATCTCAAGCTCGGCATCTGGACGGCCGCCATTTTGTTGATCATCGGCGGCACCGGGCTATTCATGCGGCCGCCGCTGTTGGTGGCGCTTGTGGATGGCGCCGTTCCGGCCGAATGGTATCCGGGGCCGCTGCCCGACAATACCTGGCATGAGAAAATTCAAAACGCGCTGTATGACCACGTGGAAGACCGTCTGGTCATCTCGGCCAAGGATGGCGTCTGGCAGGGACCGGCTGACTTCAGCGCGCCGTTTGCGCAAGTGGAGCTAAGCACACCCATCTTTGTCATGGGCGCTACCGTCTTTGAGCCTTACGGCGATGGCGGCTATCTCATCGGCTCGTTTGCCGGTCTGTTTCATCGTGAGCGCGCCACAGGCAAGGCAGTTGACATGTTCACCGGGCGCGAGGCGCCGCCGGCATCAGCATTGCGTCCCGCTGATCTGATGATCACCGGATATTTCAAAACGCCGCAAGGCGAGCGCTTTATCACCACCCACCATCAGGGACTGTTGCCGGTTGGCCAGGCCAGCTTTGACGGCCGCTTTGCCATGCCCAATGAGGTGACTGCCGGTTACCGCATGCCGCTGTGGAACTTCCTGTTCGAAATCCACAATGGCCGAATCTTTCAGGACATCGTGGGCGACTGGTATATTCTGATTGTACCGCTGGGCGCCCTGCTATTCATTCTAATCACGCTGTCAGGTGTGTTCGACTGGTTGTGCCTGAAAGTCTTCCACACGTCAATTGTGGCAAATCACGTAAAGCATCGATGAATCAAGACATGTCTGAACTCTGTCACCATGAAGTCTCAAAGAACACCAGGAATCACAAAGCGTTGAAAGCCTTGTAATATCAAATCAACAAGTCATTTTGTGAGTCTTTGTGCCTCTTAGTGCCTCTGTGGTAATTGTCATTGTTATACACTCGATGAGACCAAAATTCCATTCAATTAGTCGAAGTTTTTCTTATCTTTGATGTGGCATCAGATTCTGAGTGGAAGAGTGATGACACACAAAAAAGAGATCATACGCGCAGTATTAAAGCACTTTCCTGAAGTCCAGGCGATTTACCTGTTCGGATCGTATGGCTCAGAAGATGAATGGCCGGAAAGCGACGTTGACATTGCCGTACTTTTGCCTGTAAAGCAATCAATGCAGACAGCGCAACCTTTACCTGCACCCGCTACACGCAGAGCTTAAAGCGCTGATAGGAAAAGATGTCGACCTCGTCAACCTGAGGCAAGTTTCGACTGTTCTGCGCCAAGAAATTGTCATGGCTGATGGCCGTATTTTTTGTGGTGACCAGTATGCAGCAGATGAGTTCGAGATGTTAACGATTTCATTCTACCAAAAGCTCAACGAGGAGCGCGCGGCTATCCTGGAAGAGGGCCTGAAAAGCGGAAGGTTCCGTGACGTATGAATGCCCAGGGGCAATCCCAAAAGTCAATTCTCCTGTCATCCCGAGCGGAGTCAAGGGATGAAAAGTGAGATTCCCCGCTTTTCGCGGGAGTGACAGACAAGCTTTGGACAGCTACTAATACCCGGCTAGCCAACTTACTCACACATCACACAACCCAGCGCAATCGATAACAGTTTGGCGTCACTCGTATCCGCACGCGAAGGAATCAGTATTGGCGCTGTCGCCCCTACTATGACGTGTGCCAGTCGAAAGTCTGCGAAAAACGTAACGCCTTTTGCCAGCATGTTGGCCGATTCGATGGTTGGGCAGAGCAGAATATCCGCCTGCCCGGCCGCTGGCGAGCTAAGCCCTTTCAGTTGCGCTGCTTCCGGCGAAACGGCATTATCAAGCGCCAGCGGCCCATCGACATGACACCCCGGCAACTGGCCACGCTCGCCCATTTTGGCGATCAACGCTGCATCAACCGTCGAAGTCAGCTCCGGCTGCACAGTTTCGATAGCTGAGAGCAGGGCAACAGCAGGCGTCATGTTCCCCAGTTTGTGTGCGACAGACACTGCATTCCTGAGGATTTCTATTTTTTGTTCCAGCGTCGGGGCGAGATTCACGCCGCCATCGGTTATCATGATCCGCCTGGGCTCTTCGCTGCGGTTGTCTTCAAAAATAAGAACATCGCTCAACAATCGTCCTGTACGCAAGCCAGCAGCGGAATCCAAAACCGCTCTCAGAAATGTGCCGGTTTGCACCTTGCCTT
>CAZVSL010000277.1:0-2630 GCA_964629935.1 uncultured Calditrichaceae bacterium
GCCATGAAACAGGCGAACGTGTCCCAATTCCGTCTGGCACAAGGAGCAACATGCGATGGCCGCCTCGATTTCAGGCGGGCCGAAGGTCCACTCGCCATAGTGAAAGCCTAAAAGCAGTTTGGTATCAGAACAGGCGATGAGCAGGTTCCGTAAAGCCTGTTGGCAGGTATCGCTCATGCCGGAGGTTGAGGCAAAGGATTTTTGAGCCATAGATTGGGTATAGGGTATAGGGTATAAGGTATAAGGTATAAGGTATAAGGTATAAGGTATAAGGTATAAGTGAATCGCGTTAACACATTAACACGCTAACACCTTAACACATTTAATTTAATTCAGTTTCCCCACAGGGGAATCTTGCGTTCATGAGAAACCTGCACAACGGAGTCTCTGGGCACGACGCACATTTCCACCCAATTCTCTTCATCGTACATGGTCCACGCATAGACTTTTGCAAGTTCATCGTCGTTGGCATTCAGGCTGCCGACGTGCATGAGCGGCTCCTGGTGTGACTTACGTGCAAACACTTCGTAAACTTTGTCTCTGGTCATGAATGCCTCATTGTGAAGTAGAACGCCTACATGCCAACGCCATAGTATTGCAAAATCTCGCGGCCTTTGGGGGTGATTTTGTCTTTGGTCCAGGGCGGACTCCAGACCACATCTATGTCTACCTGTTTCACGCCGTCAACCTGAGCAATGGCCGCTTTTATGTCATCGAGTATCATTTCAATGGCGGGACATCCCATAGCCGTAAAGGTGACATCGACATGAACGACGCCGCCCGCTCTGACATCAACATCGTAAACCATGCCGAGGTCAACAATGCTGAGCGGATACTCCGGATCCGTCACGCTTTGCAACGCTTCCCAGACATGCCGCCGGGTTACCATTGTTTGCCTGCAAAAATGCTGGTCAGGTCTCCCTGCACCATTTCTGTATAACGTATATTCATCGGGCCGCGCTTCTTCCAGCGCTGAAAAACATCGTCCCAGGAAAGCGGCTCATCAAAGAGCCAGCGTTTTTCGTCGGGATCGTACTGGCATGGAAACGGGTAGTCTATGATATATTCCTTTTTGGCGTCGTCATAGTGGGCCGGCACTTTGATATCGATGCTTTCGCAGAGCGGCACGGTGGCATCCATCCAGGTTTGCCGGAGCTGGTCATTGGTTTTGCCCTTCAGGCGATAATCGAGCTGGCCGCTGTGGCGTTTCAGGTCGTCCGGCAAGCCGAACCACTCGAGGGTCATGGGAAACATCCAGTCGACAGCGCGCTGCAGCAGCTCCCTGGCTTCACCGCCGGCCTTTGCCAGACGTCGCATCCAGGATTCGCCGTGGCGCAGGTGCAGGATTTCTTCCCGGTCTACTTTCACCAGCGCCCTTTTCAGGGGACCGTAACTTGTATTTTCATGCACATCACCCAGAAGCGTAATTCCGGCGCGATCAAAAAAGCCGTTTGCGACGACCATCTCGGCCCAGTTCTCCAAAGGCTGGTCAAAGCCATAGGGGTGCTTAAACTCATGGGGCTGCCGGCCAAACACGAGCCAATGTTTATCGAGACCGATATCCTCAAGAATGCGATAAGCGATGTTGGCATGCCCCAGCTCATCGTGAATGATCGCCGTCACCGCGATCCTGCTGTTGATACTGGGCGCATCTCGGGAAGCGAGATAATAGGCCGGTGCGCTCATCAGCTCGGTATCACCCTGGACCGTCAACTGCGTGATAAGCGCTTTCTTGTAGCCAGGGGTCATGTCCTCCTCGGACTCGACCATAAAGCCATCATTGATCCTGGCGATCAATTCCTGCTCAGCGTTGCCATTTTTGTGCTGATCAGCCATACCGTCTCCGTGTGATGTAAAAAGCTGGTTTTGTTGAAGGGATTAAAATATAGCATGCAGGTCTGAAAAAATCAAGCGCCATTTCAAGGTGAATGCTTCATGTGGCATGCGGCGCAAGCAAGCTCAGGGAGCAAACGGTGTGAACAGATTAACCCTCGAGCTCTTTGCGCAATATCTCCTGTACAACCTGCGGCTTAGCCTTACCGCGAGTTGCGCGCATCACTTGTCCCATGAGGAAACCCAAAACTTGCGTCTTACCAAAGCGGTACTTTTCGACTTCGTCGGGATGATTGCGCAATACTGTGCGCACTTGCTCGATCAACTCGGTTGTATCGGAAATCTGGCCAAGACCTTGCTCTTTGACGATATCTCCGGGCTTGCGACCTGACTCAGCCATCTCCGCAAACACAGACTTTGCGGTTTTAAGATTGATGGTATCCTGCCGGACAAGCCGAATCAGCTCAGCCAGGTATTGTGCAGAGACTCTGAAGTCATTGATTTCAATATTCTTCTCTTTCAGAACCCGCAACACTTCTCCCATAACCCAATTGCTGGCAGCCTTGGCATCGACATCCTGCCCGACGATGCTTTCAAAGTAATCTGCCAACTCCCTGCTGCCGGTCAGCACCTCGGCATCGTATTCAGGCAGACCGAGTTGCGTGACAAACCGTTTCTTGCGCGCCTCCGGCAGTTCCGGCAGCGATTGCCGCGCTTCTTCGATCCATTCATCGCTGATTTCAAGCGGCACCAAATCAGGCTCCGGGAAATAGCGGTAATCGTGCGAGAACTCTTTA
>CAZVSL010000277.1:2640-8236 GCA_964629935.1 uncultured Calditrichaceae bacterium
TTTACTGCGCATGGGAACCGCCACGCCGTTGTCGGCATCCCACAGCAATGTTTGTTGCTCTACCGTGTCGCCATCTTTCAGGATGCTGAGCTGGCGCGCGATTTCAAACTCCAGCGCCTTCTCAACGCCACGGAACGAGTTCATATTTTTCAGCTCTGTCTTCACACCCAGGCTCTGTTGCGCCAGCGGCCGAACGGAGATATTGGCATCGCATCTCATGCTGCCTTCTTCCATGTTGCCGTCACAAATCTCCAGGTATTGCACAATTTGCTTGAGCCGGGTTAAGTAGACGTAGGCTTCAGCGGGCGTTCGGATATCCGGCTCACTCACGATCTCGATCAGAGGCACGCCGCAGCGGTTGATGTCGACCAGAGTTTCATTCTCATCGACAAAAGGCTCGGCGTGTACCGATTTACCGGCGTCTTCTTCCAGATGTATGCGGGTGATCCCAATCTTTTTCCTGCGGTCCTGCACTTCGATCTCGATGGCGCCATGCTCACACAGCGGCTCCTCGAATTGTGATATCTGGTAGCCTTTCGGCAGGTCCGGGTAGAAATAGTTCTTGCGTGCAAACATGGAATGGCGGGCGATCCGGCAGCCGGTTGCCAGGCCCATGCGCAGGGCAAAAACGACTGCCTGCCGATTCAATACCGGCAGCACACCGGGCAAGCCCAGGCACACGGGATCAACCTGGGTGTTGGGCTCGCCGCCGAATGCCGCACTACTGTGCGAAAAAATCTTTGACCTGGTTAGAAGTTGACAGTGGACCTCAAGTCCGATAACGGCTTCGTATTGCATGCCTGATCAGTGTTTGGTTTCTGTGGGTTCGTCTGGTGGTTTTTCCAGAAAGCCGGCAACTTGCAGAATTGTCAGCTCATCATAAGGCTGTCCGATCAACTGCACCCCAACGGGCAGACCCTGCGAGTCCGTTCCATACGGAATAGAGATTGCTGGCAAGCCTGCCAGGTTGACGGATACCGTGAAAACATCCGACATGTACATCGAAAGCGGGTCCCCTGCCTTCTCGCCTATTTTGAAAGCAGTCGTGGGTGAGGTTGGCGTCAGCAAGCAGTCACACTGTGAAAAAACACGCTCGAAGTCCCGTATGATGAGCGTGCGTACTTTCTGTGCATTTCGGTAATAAGCGTCATAATAACCCGCTGAGAGCACGTAGGCGCCCAACATAATCCGGCGCTTGACCTCTTCTCCGAAGCCCTGACTGCGACTCTTGCGGTACATTTCCTCGAGGGTATTGACGTCAGGGGCGCGAAAACCATAGCGCGCGCCATCATAGCGGGCAAGATTCGAAGAAGCCTCGGCTGAAGACATGATGTAGTAGGCCGCTATTGCATAGTCCGTGTGGGGCAGCGACACCTCCACAAACCTGACTCCTTGCCCCCTGAGAAAGGTGATGGCTTTCCCGAGCTGGGTCTGCACTTCCGGTGCGACGCCTTCACCAAAGTATTCTTTCGGCAAACCGATGGTTACCTCATGTGGCTTCCGCTGCAGATTTGCGGAGATTGCTGGCGTCTCGGCGGGCGCTGAGGTCGCATCACGCGCATCATGGCCTGCGATCGCTTCCAGCAAAATGGCGGCGTCTTCAACATTGCGGGTGATGGGACCGATTTGTTCGAATGAAGAAGCGAACGCAACCAGCCCGTAGCGCGAAACCCGGCCATAGCTCGGTTTCAGGCCGACCACACCGCAAAATGAAGCCGGCTGCCGAATAGAGCCGCCGGTGTCGGTGCCCAAAGCTGCCAGCGCCATATCTGCTGCAACGGCGGCGCAAGAGCCTCCGGATGAGCCTCCGGTCACCCTGGATTTGTCCCGCGGGTTGTGTGTCGGGCCGAAATTGGAATGCTCGTTTGAGCTGCCCATTGCGAACTCATCGAGATTGGTTTTGCCGATAATGATGGCATCGCGGGCTTCGAGTCTCTCGATGGCTGTAGCGCTGAACGGAGAAACATAGTTCTCCAACATGCGCGAACCACAGGTCAGGCGCTCATCCTTGATAGCGATGATATCCTTAACGGCCAATATCGTGCCGGCCAATTTGCCGGCCGTGCCGGCTTTCACCTTCGCATCCACCTCGCGGGCTTTTTGCGCGGCTCGCTCTCTTAAAACAAAAATGAAGGCGTTTAAATCCCGGCCTTCATCGATGTTGCTGAGATAATGCTGCAGCAATTCGCCGCAGGTCCATTCACCGTTGAACAGACCTGCACGCGCTTGTGTAATACTCTCGATTTTGATGGAATCCCCTTCCGGATTGATGACATGAGCGGAATGGCTGACAGATTACTCTTGTTTCTTGCTTGTATCTGCAGATTCGACTTGTGGTTTGTCATCATCGTTATCTGTATCCTTGACTGATTTCTTGAATTCGCGCAAGCCTTTGCCCAGCCCTTTCGCCAATTCAGGAAACTTCTTGCCCCCGAACAACAACAAAACCACAAAAATGACGAGCAAAAGCTCCCAATGACCTAAACCCATTTCTCAGTCTCCTACTTGTTTGTGTCCGAGGACGTCTTTTCGATCTTCTTTGTGTCAGCCTCAGTTTCAGACTGATCAGTTTTGTCCGGTTTGTCCGGATCTTTCTTGATTTCGTCAAGGTTTCCTTTCATTTCCTTTTCAAAATCTCGACGTATCGGCTCGACGTCTAGCTCATTTCTCAATTCATTTGTAGCGCGTTTGAATTCACGAATGCCTTTTCCCAGTCCTTGCGCTAATTCCGGCAATCGCTTTGAGCCGAAAAGGAGTAAAACAACCAGAAAGATTACAATCAATTCGGGCATACCAATGGAACCCATTGCAACCACCTCCTACTTTAATACCATCGCAGCAAATAAATTGCTACGAGAACACCAATAAAACCTACCACGTTTAGAATAAGCTTAAATCCAAGCGTCAACGAAAACAGGCCGAGATTGATGGGCGTTGGGCCGACTTCAAGCGTCGTGTGTCGCAAGAAAAACTCCCTTACCACTCCATCCGGCAACACCAAACCGAGCAGTTGCCCCAGCAACGACCCAATCATGATACCCAAAACGATAGTAAGAATCACACGACCGATCGGTTTTCTAGCCATGCGGTTGGCCCCTTTCTCTTAACGTGCTTATGCCTGTTCCTCCGCTTTGTTACGATACTTTCTGTCCAAGCCACTCCACAATCGAAGCGAATACCTTTGTTCCGTCTGTTGAATTGAGGGCAGGCTCATAAGATCTATCCGGATGCGGCATCATGCCCATGACGTTGCCGGTCTTATTGATAATGCCGGCGATATTCTCACATGAGCCATTCGGATTGGCTGTTTCGCTGGCATTGCCGTCGGCATCGGCATAGCGAAAAAGGACTTGCCGATTCCGATTCAAATCCGCCAGCGTCTCATCATCAGCATAATATAGTCCCTCGCCATTGGCGACCGGCATGCTGAGGATTTCGTTCTTCTGACACAGGTTGGTGAAAGCGGTGTTGCTGTTTTCAACCCGCAGATTCACAAACTTACAAACAAAGCGCAAGCTCCGATTGCGCATCAGCGCACCCGGCAACAGGCCTGCCTCACAAAGAATTTGAAAGCCATTGCAAATTCCGAGAACGATACCGGAGTGCGTAGCAAAATCAACAACAGCGTTCATGACGGGAGAAAAACGAGCAATCGCGCCCGTGCGCAGATAATCTCCGTAGGAGAACCCACCGGGAAGAACCACCGCATCAACGTTGTGCAAACTCGATTCCTTGTGCCAGACAAATGTCACATCCTGCTGAAACACACGCTTGAGGGCATAATAGCAGTCATGGTCACAGTTCGAACCCGGAAACACCACTACGGCGAATTTCATGCTGGTGCGGCATCCTCGGTCAGAAGTTCAATTTTATACTCTTCAATCACCGGATTGGCGAGTAGTTTTTGACACGCATCCTCAGCCAGACGTCTCGCTTCCTTTTCCGTAACATCGGCAAAGTGAAGGTTGATGATCTTTCCCATCCGCACCTCGTCAATATGCCCGATGCCCAGGTTTGTCAAAGCGTGGTGAACGGCTTTGCCTTGCGGGTCAAGAATTCCGCTCTTCAGCGTTACGAATACTCTGGCTATGATCATGTTGGTTCAGAACCTGTTGCGGACTTAATCTGGTACAGACATATCAAAGGCTTCATCCTCTTCGGGCTCATCTTCCTTGTCGCCTGACAAGACGGAGCGCAAAAAGTAAAACAATACAAATCCAAATGCAAGCGGGAAGGTCGCCTTTTGGCGCAGAAAGATGATCAGGACTACGCCCACAAGCAGGAGCGACAACAGCAACGAATTTCGCTTATCGGCGCGGAAGGTGAATCTCGGCATCATCTCATATTCCACATGACTAACCATCAAAAAGCAGAGAAACAGCACCAGCGGAATAAGCACCGGGGCGAACCGCAAGCCTTCCCAAAGGTCGTAGTTGAAAATCACATAGGACGAAAGCGTGATCGCCATTGCCGGAATCGGTAGGCCGGTGAAATTCTCCTTTTCAAAGCCTTCGATGTTAACATTGAAACGCGCCAGACGTATGGCGCCAAAAAGCAGCGGGAAAAAACTCAGGATCACGCCAACGGCGCCTAGCTTTTCAAGAAAGACCTGATAGATCAAAATTGACGGTGCGACGCCAAATGAAACCACATCCGTGATGGAGTCAAACTCGATGCCGAACTCACTATGGGTATGCGTAAAGCGGGCAATTTTGCCATCCAAAACATCCCAAACGGCGGCAATGATGATAAGCCAGGCAGCCGTGACGAATTTCTCCTGCAATGCGTTGACGATGGCAAAGAACCCAAAAAAAAGGTTGAGCATCGTAAAAATGCTCGGAACGATGTTCCTGCTGTATTTCATGTAAACACTCCTATGATACTTTCTCCGCCTCTAACTTTTTGATTTAACTCTACCTTGAGCTTCACATTTCTGGGGAGAAATATATCGACTCGTGAACCGAATTTGATCATGCCAAATCTTTCCCCCGATTGCACATTGTTGCCCTGTCGTACCTGGCAAACAATGCGCCTGGCAATGAGGCCGGCGATCTGCTTGAACAACAACTTTCGCGTACCATTCTCAATGCCGATGATGGTTTGCTCGTTGACCTCTGAGGCGTCGCTCTTATAAGCTTTGATAAATGACCCCTTTTGATAACGAAAATAACCGACTTTGCCGCTTATAGGAATCCGATTCACGTGGACATCGAAAATGTTCAAAAATATGCTAACGCGCGTGGCGTCCTGCTTCAGGAAGTCATCTTCGCGCTCATCACAAATCTCAATGACTTTGCCATCGGCGGGCGACAACACATAATTTTCGTCCTGCGGAATCTGACGTTCCGGATCCCGAAAAAAGTTTACCACAAGGGCCGTCAACAAAACACCAAAGACAGCCAATATTTTCATGTGAGTAGCCGGATTGGTAATGGCTCCAACCACCAGAATAATGGTAAACAGAGCCAGCCCAATCATCATCCCTAAGCCCTCTCTTGCCAAAAAGTTTCCTCCGCTTTGTCGTTTAGTTACTTGAAAACCCGGCTAAGAACTTCCTGGTATGCCTCTTCGACGTTGCCCAAATCATGGCGAAATC
>CAZVSL010000278.1:0-8220 GCA_964629935.1 uncultured Calditrichaceae bacterium
ACTCATACCGCGCAGAGTATGAAGTTGGGTAATTTATTTCGATCAAAGCCCTAAGTAATTTCTTGCCGGAAGGCACCTTATGGTTTAACTCTTCAAACCAGTTCAGTACGATGTGGAGATTGTCGGTTACATACTGATCGCGTTCGGCTACGAATAAAAACCTGTCATTCCTGCTCGAGTAGGCAAAGTGTCCGTCTCGCGACAGCACAGGAAGAACCGGGCCTTGAGAGGATACGGTCAGACTATCGTTATTTGCCTGAACACTTGCGGCCATGATGCTTTCGCCCTGCCGGTAATAAATCGCATCGCCGCGCGGGTGCCAGGCTGGCCACATGCCGCCGCCGTCGGAAACGCGGTAAGCTTCAGCCGTACCAGGAAAAGAGCGAACATAGACCTCGTCGGAACCATTTGCGTTTGACACATAAGCAATCCACCGACCATCGGGGGAGAATTGTGCCTGCGCTTCATCCGCGCTGGTGTGGAGAACCGGCTCCGTGCTCATTTCCTTGCCGGGGCGCAGGAGCCAGACATCCGAGCTCGAATCCGGTTCATCCTGCACAAAAAGCAGCGACTTGCCATCTGGCGACCAGCTTGTAGGCCAGTGCGGTTTGCCAATTCTTGTCAACTCTCTGGCCTCACCTGCGGGATTCAGACTTTTGACATAGACCGTCCACTTACTATCGTGCTGCGCCGAAAATGCCAGCTTGGAGCCATCAGGCGACCAAACCGGGTGGTTGTTGTCGCCAGCATCTGTGAGCCGCACAGCATCATCGCGGTCATGCTGTACAATCCAGATATCTGCGCCATCACCATCATCGATGAGCACGGCGCTCTCAGGTTTGTTCGGTGAAGGTGCGGGCCGGAAATAATTTTTGCGTCCGGCGCCTGCTGCGGTCAGGTCTCCTTTGGGCGAGGCAAACAGAAGCTCTCGCTCAGTCACTTGCTTCGGGCCCTGCACAAACACAAGGGCGCCATCTTCAGAAAATGCGTAACTCGGCACATTGCCGATATCGAGATACAGTTGTTCGAGCACAGGTACGGTCGGCCCGGTCACAGCAAGCTGGCCAACATCGAAAGGTGCGGCCAGAAGACCGCCGGACCAGGCCGCGACGATATGGCCCGTAGGGCTGTAGCGGCCATCGATGCCGCCATCCAGCACCTTACGAAATTCATTGGACTGCAAATCCAAGACGTATATGCTGCCAGCATCGGGGTCCCGACTGCCGGCGGGTAAGGCGGTGACCAGCAGCGCTTTGTCGCCGGGCAGAATCCGCGGCCAGCAGTAAATATCTGGCTGGCCAGCGTCATCGGCGGTGAGTAAGGGTCGGACTTCGCCGCTGCTGGCGGAGACCTGCATCAAGACGCCTGACTGTGTCTCAGAGGACGCAGCAAAATAGATGATATTATCACGACTCCAGCTCGCGCCCAGCAGATTTTTTACCTCAGCAACCGTTACCGGTACCCCTCCGAAGACGGAAACTTTCTTGATCTGGCCATCTGAGTGAAACCCGATCCACTGACCATCCGGTGAGAAGAAGGGCGAGGACGCACCCTCCGTTCCCTGAACCGGATTTGACATAAACGTATTCATGGCGCGCAGGAAAAGCATTTTCTTGCCCTTCAGCCTGGCGGCGTAAACAATGTTTTCGCCGTTGCGCGCGATATCGACAGAGGAATTCCTGGCAAAACTCAGCGTGCCGTTGGTATTGATAGCCAGCCGGCGCACTTTGGAGGTTTGTGATTTGACGCCGGAAAGCCAGGCGCCTATGCCGACAGCCGCAAATGCGATTGCCACTGCGCCCCATACCAGCATGCGTTTGAAACGGGAGGGCCGCGCCGAGCCGATCTTCGATGGCGTTACCGGCGCCGTGATAACCGAGGAGCTGCCTCCGGAAGAATACTGCACGCCCTTCAAGTCGACCGGTATCTCATTTGCATTCTGATAGCGATCTGCGGGACTCTTTGCCAGGCACTTGTTGATAATACGCTCGAGCTCCATCGGCACGCCAGTGCGTACCGCGGTCAGCGGCTCAGGATTTTCATTCATGATGGCGTAAACCAGCGCCTGCTCATAGTCGCCCCTGAAAGGCAGACTGCCCGTAGTCATTTCATACAGCACCACGCCCAGAGACCAGATATCCGTACGATAGTCAACATCTTCGCCGCGCGCCTGCTCCGGCGACATATAGGCTGCCGTACCAAGCGTCGTGCCTTGTTTGGTTAGCATGCTGGAGCCAGAAAGCTTGGCCAGGCCGAAGTCCATGATCTTAACCACGCCTTTGTCGGTGACCATGATATTGTTGCTTTTGATATCACGATGTATCACCCCACGCTCCTGTGCAGCCTGCAGGCCGAGCGCCGTCTGTGACGCAATTTTGACGACGCTTTTCATCTTGAGCGGACCAGCATCCACCAATTCTTTCAGGCTCCTGCCTTCGATGTACTCCATGGCGATGTAGGCTTGCCCGTCTTCCTCATCGATAGCGTAGACGGTGGCGATGTTAGAGTGGTTCAAGGCGGCAGCCGCTTGCGCTTCGCGAGTGAAGCGGCTCTTCTCCTGTTTGCTTGCAACCGTGTGTAATGGCAGAAACTTGAGCGCCACCGTGCGCTTCAGCTTCGTGTCTTCAGCCTTGTACACAACACCCATACCGCCTTCACCGAGTTGTTCGACAATCTTGTAGTGCCCGATCTTCTTGCCTTTCATTCAGCCTCCTGATGTGTGTTAGCTGTACGCTCTAAATTGAAAATTTGACCCGCCCTTCTGCGCTACCTGCAGGCTCTGGTCTATATTTGAGAAGTTGTTTAAACTGCTGAACTATGGTGGTGTGGCTGAGATTATCTGTCTCGGCGTGCTTTCTTCATGACCAGCGAAAAATTGGGGACATCGATTTGCGGCCACATGCCGGCAACAAACGAATGCTAAATTAATAAAATACTTCAGGAAAACAAGTGAAATCTGGCTGTTTGTCAAAGAACAAACCTCGATTTAGAGGTTGGAGCTGTGGAATGAATGCCACATTTGTTGTAGATTTTCACAACTGCTCTATTCATTTGCATTAATCACAATTTTTGTTAACATTTTATATTATGAGTCATCAATGGACGGTTGAGTATGTAGAATTAGACGATAAGAAGCCGTTTGAAGATTTCATCATCGGCTTGCTAGTGAGGGAAAGAGCCAAGATATTTGAAACAATAGATTACTTCGTGCAACTCAAGAACGCGAATCTACCGATTAAAGAGAGTCTTTCAAAACATCTGGAAGATGGCATTTTTGAGCTACGTATTTCGCTGCGAACTAAAATCGCAAGAAGTCTTTACTTCTGTCAAAAAGGAGCCAGAATCATAATAACTCACGGATTTGTAAAAAAGACCCAAAAATCACCCCGCAAGGAAATAGAGAAAAGCCAAAACTTTGCGGCAACAAACTTTGAAAATCTGTTTCAAGAGCATATGCAAGATCCGGAATTCGCCAAGGCCTACCGCGAAGCTCGATTAGAAAGGATGTTAAACGAGTTTCTGGAGAATCTTAAAGATAAGATCTCAACCAACCAACCGAAAGAGGATTTGCTGAATACTATCATCTCCATGCAAAAGCAGTTGAACTCACAAGTCGACCCTTAGATAACCTACCCAGCAAGAATTTGTCCCATCTGGTACAGTAAATTTGTGCAAACCTGTACACGTCATCCCACTCTTTTCTGCTCTCAGATGAATATGCACAATCGCAAAAGCTCCGGCACGGAGGTTGCAAATGCAAATAACCGAGTTTCATTTTAAAGCTTTCCTTGATCCGGAAAGCACAATTCGTTACCATTGCACTGCCCACTAAGCCCAATTCATCATTTGAACTTTTCTAAAATCTCCAGATAAAGTTGATGCCACCGGCATAAGTTTAAAGGAGCACCTTATGGATTCGTTTATCGAGCAGTTGCACGCCAACCGCAAACCGAATCAGAAGAAACGCAAGCGTGAGCGGCCCGAATTCCTGCCCTATGATCCGCGCCTGTCTCTGCCCTGTCCCGAGCGCTGCACCATTCCTGAGACCTGGATAATCAAACCTGGAAAGCTTACGCAGTTCGCTGACGCGCCACAGCACCAAAGTCAAGAGATTCACAGGCTTCTTGAGCACGGCAGTATGACCGACATAAGCCAGGGAAGCAGCAGTGAAGAAGAACATCGCCAGAACGTAATGCACCTGTTTGCACGCGCTGCATTTGGACTTTCCGTCGCAGAAGCAGAAACTTTAGCAGCCTCTTCGTTAGACGACTTGACTGCGGCACTCCTAACCAAACCGTCACCGCCTGAGCCGCCCGGCGATTGGGTTGATGAACCCTTTGACATCGTGGCGTTCCGCGACATGACCCCTGAAGAGCAAATGGCGTTCTTCATGGAAAACTTCCGCCGCATCGAAACGCTGCGCGGCTGGTGGCTCGAGCTTATGCTGGCAAGCCCGTTCAATCTCTGGGAACGCATGACCCTTTTCTGGCACGGCCATTTCACCACGGACATCGAATCCGCTGTGCTTGCACAGTTTCTTTATAAGCAAAACGCCACGCTGCGCCAGTTTGCACTCGGGAGCTTCGGCGATTTTCTGAAAGCCATCTATAAAGATCCCGCCATGCTGCTCTATCTCGATGGCTACGTTAACCATGCGCAAGCGCCAAATGAAAACTTTGCGCGCGAGCTGCTCGAGCTGTTCACAATGGGCGTTGGCCACTACACCGAACAAGACATCAAGGAAGCGGCAAGAGCCTTCACCGGCTGGCAAATCGATACCATCAACCTGACCGGTTTCTTCAATCCGCTGCTGCACGACTATGGCTCGAAGACCTTTCTGGGACAAACGGGCAACTTTGATGGCGATGACATCATCGATATCATTCTGCAGCAACCCCAGACGGCCAGATTTATCTGCACCAAATTGTATGCATCTTTGGTGAGCCGCGAAATTGATAACGGCTTCGTTGACGATCTGGCAACGATCTTCCGTGACGGCAATTATGAAATCAAGCCAGTCCTGCAAGCCATCTTCGACAGCGACCACTTCTACGACGAGTACGTGCGCGCCGCCATCATAAAATCGCCTGTGGATTTATCTGTAAGCAATGCCCGCATGTTGTCCTCGCAAGAAGTGAATGTGCGCTTCATGCTTGTAGTCCAGGCTCTGCTCGACCAGGAGATCATGAACCCTCCAAACGTGGCCGGCTGGCCCGGTCAGCGCGCCTGGGTCTCGCCTACAACCTATGTGCTGCGCAATACATTCTCGGAATTCTTTATCAATCCCGAGCTATTGCGTGACCCTGACACAGGCGAAACGCCCATCGAATTTGACGTGATGGCGTTTGCACGCAGTTTCCATCTCGAGCAAGCCCGCGAGCTTGCACGGGCGATGGTGAACCACTTGCTGCGCATGCCGATCCCGGATGAAACATTCGAATTCTTGCTCTCGGTCATGCTCGGCACGGCTTCTGAGGATGACTGGTCGTTGAACTACCCGGGCGCGGAAACGCTGATAGCGCGCTTTCTGATCCAGATTGTGCGGTTGCCCGAGTTTCACCTGTCCTGACTCTGGACCACAAAACGAAAGGAAAAGACGATGAAACGCCGAGAGTTCATACAAGTGATGTTGCCTCTTGCCGGGCTGCCGGTGGTCTGGCCAGTGTGGTCGTTCAGCAAGCCGCTGCGAAGATTTGGTCGCTCGCGCTATCCTGTCAATTTTCCGGACGATGGGCGCGTGCTGGTGCTGGTGCAACTTGCCGGCGGCAACGATGGCCTGAATACCATCGTACCTTATCGCAACGACATCTACTATCGCCAGCGCCCTCAGATTGCGATCCCACAGAACAACGTCATCGACATCGATGGCGAAATTGGCTTCAATAATGCTCTGGCTGGCCTGGCGCCGCATTATGGCGCCGGCAACCTTGGCATTGTGCAGGGCGTGGGCTATCCCAATCCGGACCGTTCGCATTTTCGCTCCACGGACATCTGGCTTACCGGCTCCAGCTCCGACGAGGTAGCCGATACCGGCTGGCTTGGCCGCTATTTTGATCTGGTGTGTCCGCCTGAGGAAGAATGCGGTACGTACGGACCTCCTGCGATTCAAATCGGACTGGCTTCGTCGCTGGCATTGCTGGGCCGCGAACAGAAAGGCATCACTTTGCAAAATCCCGTGCAGTTTTATCAGCTTGTGCGCCGGCTGGGCGAGAGCCACGACCCGGATGTGATTGTGGAGCCAACCACACCGGCAGAGCACGAGCTGGAATTCCTGCGCCAAACAGAGGCGGCCGCTTTCCAGTTTGCCGGCGAGATCGTCGAGGCTTTCGAAAAGACTGAGAATCTGGTACTATATCCCGACGAGTTTCTGGCCAACCAGCTTTCCATCGTGTCGAGATTGATCGCCGGCGGCCTGTCCACGCGGGTCTATATCGTCTCGCTGCACGGCTTCGATACCCACGCCGCGCAGCTCAATGATCACAACGTCCTGCTGCAGCAGATGGCGACCGCCATCGGACTATTTCAGCAGGAGCTACAACAACTGGGCGTGGCCGAACGCGTGGTTGGCATGTGCTTTTCGGAGTTCGGGCGACGTGTGAGTCAGAATGCCAGCCAGGGCACGGACCACGGCACAGCCGCACCGTTATTTCTGTTCGGCAATCCCGTGCTGGGCGGACTCTTCGGGCCAAACCCGGACCTGAACAATCTCGTCGCCGGCGATTTGCAGCATCAGATCGACTTCAGGCAGATCTATGCCACGCTACTGGAGCAGTGGCTGGTGGGCGACTCACAGGCCATTTTGGGCGAGAGTTTTACGACTTTGCCGCTCATCGATGCGACAACCTCCGTCGCCGCACCGACACAGTCGGCCGTGCCCCGGCAATTCTACCTCTCAGATAACTATCCCAATCCCTTTAATCCGCAAACTACCATCGAGTACGGGCTGCCGGAAGCCAGTGATGTTCGTGTAGATGTGCTCAATAGCCTCGGACAAAGAGTAGCTGTACTGGTGCAGGAGAGGCAGGAACGCGGCCGCCATAAGGTCACCTGGCAGGCAAATGGCCACGCCAGTGGAACTTATTTCATTAGATTGCAAGCAGGCAGGTTCCGGCAGACGAAGCGCGTGACCCTGGTGAAATAGCATGATGAGTCCGGTCAGGCAAGCTAACCGGGCTTTTGCTTTCCCGCAATTGAGAATACCTCGCCCCATTTTCCCATCTCTGAGAATAAAAATCAGAAGCACGAAGTTCTCTCTCTCTACGCATTTATTAAACAATAACTTATGCTACGTTTGAAAGCGCCTTAACACTCTGGCACAGTTTTCGCCTGACCGCAATCACGAACGCGAGTCGTGCGCTTGTGGTAGTCGAGGTGTGGGGATGCCTGCCTGCCCATTTCTTCTGTCCCGGTTTCTGTCTCCTGCACGACGATTTCTGAGGTGGTTGTGGTGACTTTAGTTCTGTTCGTTCTTACAGATTTGCTATTTCGGAACTTTGTGGCTAACGCGTCGGAATGATTCGATTATTGAAGAGCCGGAGACCACATTGGGGATCATTTGAGATTCTGATTTCGGATTTGTTTCGAATTTAGAATTACTGGGACTTGTTCCTAAACTCCGGTTTGGGAACACAATGGTCCGCGAAACTCTGTTTCGGGTGGGAGGTGGTGATGAGTGAATTTGTTGGGGCGTGTTCCGTGAATAGCAAGAATGAACAGAAGACCTAATTACTAAATTCACATTGATTTACAGACCAAAGGAGGGTCCCATGAAAGCAGCTACATTACTTATTGGCCTGATGGTGATTCTTATCGCTATGGCAAGTAGCGAAGGTTTTGCCCAAACCCAGGAGAATGATGGCTTCTCAAAGGTCGGCGGACTCAAGCTGCCGGACAGCGGCTTTGGCGTGTTTGGCACAGCGCCGCATGTCAACACGGAGGCCGATTTCACCGATTACGTGCCGTATTACGCTCGATTCTCCCTGTGGGTCGGTGGCATGACTTCAAAGGGCGAAGTCCTGGTCACCTGTGGCAATGGCAATGCCATGAGCCAAAGACCGGAATGGCTGCCGGAGTCGGCATCCCTGGCAAAAGACGAGGCGCCACCGTTCCCGCAAGTCGAGAAAGTCATCTCAACGGAGTTTTCCGATTCTGCTGTCTTCGATGGCCATCAGCCGCTGGGGCTGCAGGTCAGGCAACGCATCTATGGCTTCAGGAACACCA
>CAZVSL010000279.1:0-2283 GCA_964629935.1 uncultured Calditrichaceae bacterium
TCCAGGTCGGGATAGCCATGGGGAAATTCCACGGCGTGATGATACCGGCCACGCCAATGGGCTGCCGAATGCTCATGTTGAATTTGTTGGGCAGCTCCGAGGGGACGGTGTGACCGAACATCCGGCGGCCCTCGCTGGCAGCGTAATAGGCTGTATCGATTCCCTCTTGCACATCTCCCATGGTTTCTGCCAAAACCTTACCCATCTCGCGTGTCATATTGCGTGCAATATCCTGTTTGCGTTCGCGCATGATGTCGCCGGCGCGTTTGATGATATCACCGCGTTCGGGCGCCGGGCGCAACCGCCACGCGTCGAAGGCTTCGCGCGCTGACTTGACAGCGGCTTCAACATCTTCAGCGCCGGACTTTGGAAAGGTACCGAGAACTTCATTCCAGTTTGCCGGATTGCGGTTTTCAAATGTCTGGCCGCTTCTGGCGTCGACCCACTCGCCATTCACGAAATTTTGATATTTCTTGCTCATAGTGTTGCTCCTCTGTCCTTTTGTGAAGCTTGTTTTTGGACTTGCTCTGACTGCAAATAGAAACGCCATCAAAGGGAAACCATGATGACGTCCTGTGTTTAGGCGCCCGCCTCATTGGGGCAGATGGTGTCGCAAGTCAAACTCAGAAAAGTAGCAAATGCGGCAGTAAAAGTCAAGCAACTTCGTGGCATCGAAAGGGTGAAAATGACGGCTGCGATCCGACTGCTGACTTACTTCCAGTGGCAAGCATCAGCTTTGTATCCAGCCCACGACTTTGTTCTGGTATTCTGTCAACAATTGCTCGGCCCTTTTTGCCGTCTCAGCTTCAACAATGATTTGGCAAAGCGGCTTGTCGCGGTCAGCGATGACCAGTACCCAGCTATCATCGAAAAGCAGTTTGACCCCATCCAGCAGCACCCGCTGCATGCCTTCTGAATACTCTGTCATACTTCGCATAACGCGGCCTTTGGACTCCCAGGGGCACGGTGCGTTGACTTTTCGGTAGGGCCGTACTGGCACATCTTTATCTAAAGAAGCTATGTTTGTGCCTGCTCTGGCGAGTAATTCCAGCAGTTTGATCAAGCTGTACATGGCGTCAAAAGCAAAATGGAAGCGTGCAAAGATGAATCCGCCATTTCCGCTGAGCGCCAAATCGAGACTGGGATCGCGCGTGGCATCGATGAGGGCGCTGGAATCCTCGCTTGTAACCATGACGTCGACATCTTGCGTCCTGGCCATTTCGGCAACTTGTGCAGGAATGGATATGGGGGCTGCGATCTTCCGGGGCGATTCAAAATCCAGGCAGAGCTTCGCTACCAGCACAGCCAGCCGCGGTCCGCTTATCACATTTCCAAGATGGTCTACTACCCGTAATCTCTCAGCGCCCGGGTCAAATAGAAAGCCGGCATGGGCATGCGTCGAGCGCACGATCTGGCCGAGTTGTTTCAGCGCGTGTTCGACTTCCTGAGGCGTCCGGCTCAATCTCGTCTGGTCCGGATGGGCATTCAGAGAAATAACATCGCAACCCGAGCGCCCAAGGACTGCCGGGAACACCGCGGTCGCTGCGCCATAGGAATAATCGATAACAATTCTAAATTTGGCGGCTTGTACGGTTTTGATGTCGATGTGCGACAGCAACGCCTGAACGTAAGACTCGGCGACGCGCACCGGGTAGCTAATTTTACCTACATCATCTATGCCAACACGCAAAAAATCTTCCCGAAAAAACATGCGTTCGATCGCCCTTGCTGAACTTTGCGCCAGATCCCGGCCATGACTATCGAAGAAAAGAATCTCCAGGTCTTTGGCGCCGGTGGGCGAACGTCGCATGTGCACGCCGCCTTTTTCCGCCAAAGAAGGCAAGGTGTATCGCACGATAGGAATTGGCATCACCTGAACCGTGTTAACATGCACTCCGGTTGAGATGAGGCCTGAGATGAACGCGCGGTAGATCATGCGCGCTGCATCCGTTGAATCGCGGCTCAGGAGTAGGGAGCTATCCCGCCCAAGCCAGGAGCCAAAAGCAGCGCCTAACTTCGAACCCAGCTCCGGCGAAATCTCATAGTTGGCGAGCCCGGTCACCCGCGCTTCCGAAAAAAGCTCGCGCCGCCATGCCTCGCCCCAGACAATACTCGCATTGACAATGGAGCCGACATCGATGCTTTTGTCCGGCCAGATTCTGACGTTGGCGTTGACACGGCACCTCGCCCCCACCTTAACCCGCTGGCTCATGAAGACATATTCATCGATCTTGCTTTCGTCCCCCACCACACTTTCACTGGCGATGACGCTTTTCACGACAT
>CAZVSL010000279.1:2293-8214 GCA_964629935.1 uncultured Calditrichaceae bacterium
ATTGCAGCTTTTGCCGATAGCTACTCTGTCCCACAACACCACATGCGATAGAGCCGTATATTCTCCCACTTCGCACTCGTCGCCGATGACCACATTGTCCAGGCGAGTGTCTGGTGAAATCGAACAGCCATCGCCAATCAAAACACGTGCGTCACAGTTCTGGGACGGCGGTAAAGCAAGCTTTATTTTGCCGGCCAGGGCATCCCAATGCACTTGCAAATAGGTCTTTAAGTCACCGATGTCTTTCCAATAGCATCCGTCAATAAAGCCGGTGAGCGGTTGCCCGGATTGCAGCAAGCCCGGGAAAATATGTTTGGCAAAATAGACTTCCTGATCTGCAGGGATATGGTCCAGGACATCCGATTCCAGAACATAGATGCCCATGTTAACCGTGTCGCTGAACACCTGACTCCAGGCTGGTTTTTCCAGAAAGCGGGTGATTCGACCCTGCTCATCGGTCATGGCAACGCCAAAGGGAGAGGGGTTTTGCACGCTCGAGAGCGCGATAGTTGCCAGGGAATCACGCGCTTCATGGAACTCAAGCATACGGGTTAAATCAATGTCCGTAATGCCATCGCCGGAAAGCACAAAAAAAGTGTCGTCTAACCGGTCAGCGGCTTGTTTGACAGCGCCGGCTGTGCCATAATCTTCGCTGGCCACCACATAATCAATGTCCATCCCGAATTGACGGCCGTCCTTAAAATGATTTCGAATCACCTCTGGCAAGTAGTAAAGCAGGAACAGCACCTCGTTGATATTGTGCTGTTTGAGCAGGTTGAGGGTGTGCTCCAGGAGCGGGCGGTTCATCACCGGCACCATGGGTTTGGGCATGAGTGCGGTCAGCGGGCGCAGTCGCGTTCCAAGTCCGCCTGCGAGAACGACAGCTTTCAATTTACATCCTTATCCAATCTGGGTAGGTTTGAGTGTTGCTCCCGCGGGAATGTCCTTTGCGGGAAAATCCCCCTGCCTCAAAGCGGGGTGCAAAATCGAATTCTTGCCAATTTTGGTCCCGGTGGGAATGTGAGCGCCTTTGCCTACGACCACCAGGCCGCTGTCAAGATGGTCCGGATTTTCCTGATTTGGCGTCTCCGCGGAACCCAAGCCAAGATGCGCTTGGTCACCGATCCGGACACGCTTGTCAACGATACAAGACTCGATCTCAGCGCCCCGTCCGATGACGCAATCGTGCATAATAACAGAATCGCGGATGGCAGCGCCCTCTTCCACAACCACGCCCGGCGACAGAATAGAGTTTTGCACCTGACCGGATATTTTGCACCCGGGCGATATGATAGAATTGCTGACATCGGTTTTGCTCATGACGAACGACGGCGTTCGGTCGCCGAGACGCCCTTCTTCTTCGACGTTTGTTCGCAGTCCCCAGGAGGCGATATCGATACCGGAGGAGCTATTCAGCAAATCCATGTTGGCCTCCCAGTAAGCTTTAAGCGTGCCAACATCCCGCCAGTAGCCTTCGAACGGGTAGGCGAAGACATCGTCATTCTGAATGGCATCGGGTATGAGGTTCTTGCCAAAATCGTGCTCCTTCACAGCCCGCAGTTTACTGAGCAGATACTCCGCGTTGAACACATAGATACCCATGGAGGCCAGATTGTTGCGCGCCTGTGCCGGCTTTTCCTCCCAATCGATGATGCGGTTTTGCTCATCAGTGATGGCCACGCCAAAATGGCGGGTTTCTTCCCATGGCACCGTCATGACGCCAATTGTAAAATCAGCGCTCTGGTCCTTATGAAAATCCAACAAAGCGGCATAGTCCATTTTGTAGATGTGATCGCCGGAAAGAATCAGGATGTGCTCGGGATCGTGGTTTTCTATGAAATCGATGTTCTGGCGTACGGCATCGGCCGTGCCTTTGTACCAGTCGGAATCCTTCTGGCCTGTTCGTGGCGGCAGAATCTTGGCGCCCCGGGTGCGGCCAATGAGATCCCACGGCTCGCCGCTACCGATGTGCTGCATGAGCGACAGCGGTTTATACTGTGTCAGCACGCCGACGGTGTTCAGGCCAGAATTCATGGCATTGCTGAGGGTGAAATCGATGATGCGGTAAATACCGCCAAACGGCACGGCCGGCTTTGCCCGCGCTGCGCCAAGAATATTCAGCCTGCTGCCAACCCCTCCGGCAAGCAATAAGACAAGTGTCGAATTCATCTTATGGTTAAACCTGATTTGTAGTCATTTGTCTGAAAATCGCCATCCTGCAGCTCAGGCGCAACAATGCAATTCGCGCCGATTTTAACATGAGCAGGCAAGCTCGAGCCCTTGCCTATCAGCGTGACGCCGCATCGTAACAGGTCCGGGAACTCGCTATTGACCACATCCGCCTCACCAGTTCCGATGCGGGCGTCCGCGCCAAACAACACATCAAAATCGCTGATGACTTTTTTCAACACAACCCCTTCGCTCACTTCGGTATCGAAGAATAGAATCGAGTCGTGAACTTCGGCGCCGCGCGCTACCTCTACGCCGGGAAATAAGATGCTGTTGTGCACTTCGCCCTCGACTTTACAGCCGTTGTGAATAAAGGAGTTGTGAATCTTCGCAGATTGCCCGATGCGCGCCGGCGGCCGGTCTCTGAGATGGTCATGATCGAGATTTGTACGCACCTGCCAGGCGTCGAGATCTATGCTTGGCCTGGGACCGAGTAAATCCATATTTGTCCGCCAGTATTCATCGATAGTGCGACTATAGCCCCAGTAATCTCTGAACTTATAGCCGTAAACTTTGTATTTACCCAGCATGGACGGGATGATGTGGCGCCCGAATTCATACCGGTCTGCATGCAGTGTGTTTTGCAGCAGTACCTGTTCGAGCACTTCGGGCTTAAACAAATATATGGTCAAACTTGCCCATCGATAGTCCGACTGCGGTGGTTTTTCGCGGTAGTCTTGCACCCGGCCGCCTGCGTCACCGCTGTCTTTATCGAGTTGTGCCACCCCGAAGCGGTGGCTTTCCGCCGGTTTGATCGGCGCAAAAGCAATGGTTAAGTCCGCGCCTTTATCCTTATGCATTTCTAACATCGGACGATAGTCCATCTTGTAGACGTGGTCGCCAGACAGCACCATCACCGTCTCCGGATTGAGCTCACGGATGAATTCCAGATTCTGATAGACGGCGTCAGCCGTACCCTTGTACCAGTCAGAGGCCTTGGCTCCCACAGACGGCAACAACATGGTCGCGCCGCGGTCCCGCCCCACGAAATCCCACCAGGCGCCAACGCCCACATGGTTGATCAGCGAAAATGAGCGGTATTGACTCAAAATTCCCACACGCTCGACGCCGGAATGCATCAGGTTGCTCAGGGAAAAATCGATGACCCGATACATGCCGCCAAAGGGAACGGCGGACTTGGGCCGCGACAGGGTAAGCACGCTCAATTCATCGACGCGGCCACCGGCGAGAATAAGCGCCAGTACATTTTTCATACTCACGATGGTTTACCAAATTTTACTTCAATGAGGCGCCCGATGCCAAATATTGCAACACCGATCAAAGCGATCTTCAGCTCCAGGCCAAGATCATCCTGTGACAGCCCGATAAACAGGCCGCCCAGGACTTGCGCCAGGCCGATAATTTGCAAACCTTTACCTACGTACCATAGCATGAGCGCGCTCCAATCAATCGCACAAAAAACCCACCGGAACGGTGGGTTTTTCGGGCAGTTGTAACTGAACCATTATTTTCATACCGGCAGAATGGAACCCTCTTCGCCCCACTCGCCATTTTCTTCCAGAAACTTGATGCTTTTATCGATCAGTATCTGACCATCTTCAGCCAGGCCAATCTGTACCCGCTCTAACGGCCTGGGTGCGGGTCCTTCAAAATTGATGCCTTCCCGTGTAAAACCGCTGCCGTGGCAGGGGGATTTGAATTTGTTCTCAGCGTCCATACTAAGCCGCGTACAACCGAGATGGGTACACTGTGCAAAGATAGCATAAATGCCCACTTCATCACGGACGATCCAGATGCGCTGCTCCTTAACCCATTTGGTGGAAACCGAACCCACGGGATAGTCATCCGGAAAACCCGCCTTAAAAACCGGCGAAGGTTCGAACAAAACGCGCGGAAACATGTATCTCAGAGAACCGATCAGGAAAGAGGCGCAAAAGGAGAAGAATGCAATCCATCCCGCACGGCTGAAAAAGTTACGCCGGCTCATCCAAAGGCTGCCCTTTTCATCTCCGACCTTAGCCTTTGGAGAGCGCTTCTCAGCCTCAGCCCGTTGCTCGGACTTTTCCTTAGGTTGTGGTTTGCCTGGTGTCTGTTTCTCTCCGGCAGCACCAGCGTCAGCTTTCCCGGCTTCGCCTTTATCTGGTGCAGAAGAACTCCTGGCCGGCTTCTCTTCTGCACCGGACCCGCCAGCATCTTTCTTTGCTGCGCCGCCCTCTGAACTCGCTGCGTTTTTGGGGGATTGAGATTCCTGCGGTTTCTTTCCCGGTCCTTGTGACTTTTCCTCAGGCACGTGCATTTCCTCCAGATAGATGACAGGAACATTTTCAACGACATAAAAAAACAAAAGAAGTGTGATGTAGATTTAATATAGTAAAGAGGGAGAAAAAGTCAAATATTTTATCCGGGGAGAGACCTTGGATGAGCTGCCACCCTCAGTTTGACATCGTGACCTCGTTAGTGTTAGTTTCTATAACTACATCGTAGCCGATCTTAGCCGCGACTGGCGTACCCACAAACGTTTTCTCTGGTTTCAGATGTCACCGAATAGTTGTTCATAAGGGCTCTACCTTCTGTCCCAACCAGGCCACCAAATTGTCAAAACGGAACTCATCCGACTCAAACAGCTTCATGAAGTGACCATAAGCTGCATTCGTGTTAAGTTCGGGACGGCTCGTCTTCGTAGCGTACCCGGATATCATACTCACCGGTAGCGCCGGCAAAGTTGGTCCTCGCTGTACCGGTGCCGCTGGTAAGCTTGATAGCTTCCCCGCCGGAGTATTCGTCGCTGCTTTGCGGTGTGTAGTTTTGCAAGGTCATATTCTCCGCCTCCACATGCACGGTCGCCCCACTGCCCGTGTCTACCACGAAATCCGTAGAGCTGCTTGCTGTGCCGGCAGCCGTGGTGACATCGATGGCGCCGGTCGTTGCGCCCGACGGTATGCTGGCGTGCACCACGCTGTCTGACTTCACGAGGTACGTTGCCGACGTGCCGTTGAAGGTTACATCCTGCATATCCACGAAGTTATTACCGGTGATTGTGACGTCGCTGCCGACGCTGGCGTGGGTGGGGTAGAAGGAGGACAGAAATGGCGGAGAGCTTAAGGCTACCCCGGCGCTAATTGTCACGCTCATTGTAGCGCTTATCTTGCTGGTTGTCGTCATGGCGGGGACTTCGGCGCCGATCTCGGTGGCGGAGAGCACGGCGAACGCCGCCGGTACAGTGCACTGCCAAACGCGAGTTATTCAGATAGTGTCTGCTTTAATCACAATGTTTATCAATGAGGCAGGCAGACGGCACAGAGCCAGATAAGAAGCTAGTACGAATCGTGCTTGGTCAGCCGTCTGATATCGGTCTTACCTTTTCTTTTAACCATTCCACCAAATTGTCGACACAAAAAGCACTCGACTCAAATAACTTCATAAAGAAGGCATAGGCTTCGTCACTATCGCAGTCTATGGAAAGTCCATTAAGCCTCAAGAAAGTATCTGTAGGAAAGAAGGCCATACGTTTGTTGCCATCCACAAATGGGTGATTCATTGCCAGACTTTCCATAAACGCGGCGGATTCCTCAATGATATTGTTATAGTATCCGGTTTTTGTGGTCGCATTAGTGCCGATTCCAAAGCGCCTTTATCTTATCTCTTAAACCAGGAGCCCCACCAACTTTCCTGCTCGGGCCCGAAGAGTCTATCTCACGGAGACCGCCGGTTTCACGGTAGGCAACCCGCCC
>CAZVSL010000280.1:0-8206 GCA_964629935.1 uncultured Calditrichaceae bacterium
GTTGCTGCTGACCGCCGCTGAGGGCGCCCGGCCGGCGGTCGAGCAGATTCTCCTCGATGCCCAATTCGGCAAATTCCTGTTTGACGCGCTGATGCCGCTCCCGCGCCGGCACGCCCTGCAAAAGCAGCATAAACTCGGCGTTCTCTTCGGCGGTCAGCACCGGAATCAGGTTATAGGCCTGAAATACAAAGCCGAGATGTCTGAGCCGGAATTCAGCCAGTTGGTTGCGGTTCAGCGTGTTCAGGTTGTGGCCCGCCACCTCCACGCTGCCGGAGGTTGGCTTGTCCAGCCCGCCGATGATGTTCAGCAATGTGGTCTTGCCAGAACCGGAGGGGCCGGCGATGGCGGTAAATTCTCCCTCAACGACTGTGAGGTCAACATTATCCAGCGCTTTGACCGGCACCTTTTCCTGGTCCTGGTAGATTTTTACGATGTTGCTTAGGCTTACGATATTCATGTACAGACTTCCTTAGTTCACTCTGTCGGATTTTGCTTGGTGTTTCTTTGTGACTTTGTGGTAATGAAATCATTCAAAAAGTGTTCTGAAAGAGCCTCTCTGTCAGACAAATCGTATCGCATCGACCACCTCAAACCGGCTGGCTTTGAACGCCGGATAGAGCACCGAGGCCAGGATGATCAAATTGATGATAATCACGCCAAGTACAACATCGTACAAAACGAATTCCGGATAGATGAGCGGCGACACACCGAACTGGCTCAGGCCGCCGGCGAAATTGCTCAAATCCAGGCCGGCATAGCTCCAGTAGCCTAATACCACAACGGTCAGGACAAATCCCAGAGCCAATCCCAACAACGTCAGCAAAAAGGTCTCCATATAGAGCATAAGCCGGATTTTTTTGGGCAGCACGCCGTTTGCCATCATAATGCCGAATTCGTAGATGCGCTCATAGATCACCATGAGAAAGGAATTGGCAATGCTGAAGGCAATGGCTATAAATAAAATCAGAATCGTGATGACCAGCGAGAAATCATAGGTCTGCAACGCCAAATCGATGAGCTTGTTGCGTTCCTTCCAGGTTAACACCTCGACCTGGCTGGCGTCAAGTTTGTTGACGAGATGCGCGTTGACCGCCGGCATGGAGTCGGAGTCCTCAAGTCGAATGCTGAAACCGGTCACGGCGTTGCCATAGCCGGTCAGCCTTTGCGCCTCACGCAGTGGAAGATAAACGTTCGCTTTCTCGAAGTCACGACTCGCCACCCGAAAGATGCCGGCGACGCGATAAGCGCCGGAGCTGATATTATTCTCCAGGTCAGAGAGCATGAGCACAACCTTCTCTCCCAGCCTGACATTGAGTTTCTCTGCCAGGGCTTCGCCGATGACGATCTCGTTGCGGCCGTCGGTGCCGCTGAAATATGCGCCCTCCCTAATGGAACGGGCAATAGTGGTAACTTTCTTCTCGCGTTCTGGTTGGACACCTTGGATCAGGACGCTGGCGGCAGTCTCGGGACTGCTCACCATGCCGGAGACGGAAACGATAGCGGCCGGCGTCAAATCCGGCATGGAATCGAGTACGGCGGCGATTGGCTGTGGCTGCTTGATATAAGTGCGGATGTTGGGGTTCTCATTGTACCCTTCTGCCAACACCATGATATGGCCGCCGTGCAAATCGATAGCCGAGTCGACCATCTGCTCCAGAAAGCCACGGCTAAAAGCTGTAGTGCCCATATAGCCAAACACGCCGACTGCAATTGAGGACACCAACACCAGCGTTCGGCGTGGATTACGCCAGATATTACGCCAGGCAATTTTGAAGATTATTCTCACTGACTATACTTTTTTTGATGAACAATTGCTTTTGTCCAATTTGGGTAATCAACAGAACGCATTATACCTTCCTGAACGCATCCACCACCTCCAGCCTGGCTGTTCTGTAAAGCGGAAACAGCACAGCCAGAAATCCAATGATCCCGGTCGCGATCAGCGGCTCCAGATAAACCCGCAGTTTGTCGGAAAAAGTCAAATCCTCGATTACAAAGCCATAGCTTGCGTATGCTTCCACAATGTCTGCAGGCAGCGGGATGTGCATGCGGCTCAGGATAGATACGACGATCAGCGACAGAACAAATCCGGCGGCCAGGGACAAGATCATACGCAGGGTAGATTCCAGAAAGATCAAACCGCTGACCTGTCGCGGCTTGAGCCCGATCGCTTGCAAAATGCCGAACTCGCGCGTGCGTTCGACCACACTCATCATGGTGGCATTGAAGATTTCGATGCCGACTACGATCAGGATAAACGCCAGGTAGATGGCGCCGCTGACGTTATCGATGATAATGATCTGTTTCAGCTCCGGCATGAGCTCTTCCCAGGACAGCACTTCGTATGCGCCGTTATCAAACTTGCTTTGTAATTTTTGCGAAAGCTGTGGCGCGCGGCGAAAATCAGTCGACCTGACCACGATCTGTGTGAAGCTGTCATAGAGCGAAAACAGCTCCTGCGCGTTGTGCAATGGCATGATCATCAAGGCGCGGTCAAGCTCTGCCTGGCCGGCACGCAACAACCCCTTGACCGCATAGGTATCGGCGCCGAGCTGATTTCGATAGCCCTGGGTTAGCACCACAACCGTGTCTCCAATGCCAACCTGGAGATTTTGAGCCAGGTTGACGCCCAGCAAGACCTGGTGGTCATCGCCTGGCCGCAGTTTCTCACCCTGGCGCACCATCTCGCTGAATTGCGTGATCTTGGCTTCCTTCTCCGGCTCGATTCCGACGATAAGTGCGCCGGCGCTGGCTGAATCCGAGCTCACCAACCCAAAACTGGTGATACGCCGACTGAAGGCCGTGAGCTGTGGCACAGCAGCCAACAGTTCCGACCACTCTTTTTCGCCTTGTTCAAGATGGTAGGTCAGCGTCTGCTCTTCATGATATCCTTCGCGGTTGATCTGTATCTCGCCGTTGTAAAGCCTGACGGCCATCGATTCCATGGCATCGTAGGTGCCATATTGCAAAGAGCGGGTGATGGCGATAATTACCATAGCGAATGCAATCGCCGCAATGGTGATGATACTGCGTCTTTTGTTACGCCAGATGTTACGCCAGGCAAGTTTTGTTAGTCTGTTCATTAGCTTCTAGCTTTCACCACGAAGGCACTAAGAAACACCAAGCGCCACAAAGGAAAAGTCATTTCAAATGCGCTAAGCTGTTCCAGGAAATCGCTTTTCATTTCTTCTATCGATCCATGCTGATCAGCGAGATCCGTGCGATCCGCGTTCTAACATAATCCGCCGTCTCTTCTACCTCGCCCGTCTCAAATTTTGCTTTGTGAATGTCGAGGGCGGTATTGGCTCATTGAATTCGGCTTCCAGCAGCACCATTCTGGTTTTGCGGCCTGGCTTTTTCTCTTCGATCAGCTCGAATACGGTCGGAATGGTACGGCCGCCAATTTCCTTGATTTCTCTAAACACCAGGGTGCGGATGAGCTCGCCGCGTTCGTTGTAATACTCGGCTCGCAACGGCACGTAATCATCAACGCGAATCCATTCTATAATGCGGTGCCAAACTACCGGAGCATTTGGCTTTGGCTTGAGCTCGACTTTGTAAGTTTCAAAGCCGCGCAATTGCTCGTGACCGAGCAAGGTGTGGGTATAGTCCTCGACCACGCTGGATTCCTTCACCAGATCATCGTTTGTGAAATCAGACCCCATCCAGGACTGCAACATCATGGAGGGCGGGATCTTGATCTCGCGGTTGATCTTCGGGATGTAATTCCACATCTCCCGCCCGATTTTCAGAAAGGTTACGCCGAGCTCCTTGGCGGGTTCCAGCATCAGGATAAAGGCTTTCTCAGTACCTTTAGACCAGGACTTGAACGCCATGGTACGCTGCCAGTCGGGACGGATGACCGTCATTCTGTAGCGACCGTACATGGTCTCGCCGCGCATCAACTGGTCTGATTTTTCCACGATGGCTGTTGCACTCTCCTGCGCAGTTACCGGGGCGTGCATTAGCAAGAATAACGCTGCCGTTACACAAAATATACTCATATTCACCTGTCCCTATGTTTTAGAATGCCGCACAGTAGCGTGTCCAGAACGCCATCGACCGTATCCTCCAGAACAAACACGCCGGGGTCGACCAGACATTGCAGGAACAGCCCTTCCAGCACGCCGATGAAAATGGAGGCTGTATGCTCAGATATATCCGCCCGCAGCTCTCCTGCCCTGATAGCCTGGTGCAGCAAATCATTCACAATGGCGCGATACTCATCATAAATCGGCTTGAAATCTATCTCAGGTCTTTCCTGGTTTTGCATGCCCTCAACCCAGAAATCAAAAAACACACGTGCCTGACCGAGGTCGTCGCCATAGAGCCGAACCAACCCCGTGAAGATTTCCCGCAGCTTGTCCAGGGGTGAAATGTCGCGCTCCAGAATTTGCACAGTCAGATGCTCGCCTGACTGCCTAACGCTTTCGAAAGCAGCAACCAGCATCTCATCCTTATGCCTGAAGTATTCGTAAATCGTACCCTTACCAATACTGGCTGTTTGCGCGATGTCTGCCATTTTTGTGTTCTTAAACCCTTTCTCTGCAAACACACGCAGCGCTGCCTGCAAAATTTCTCTGCGCTTGACCGCCTTATCGATTTTTCTCGGGCACATGACACCATTTCTCATACTTTTTGACCGACTCGTCGGTCAATGTAACACATACGGCGCTGTCTGGCAACAAGTTTCTGATGAAGTATCATCCCGGAGTGCAATACTTCAGTATTGCGCTTCTTCTGTTGCACTCCCCCCAACCAACCAAAAAACTGAAACACGAAAGGGTTTCACTCCGGGTGCACCGGAGTGCAATACTTCAGTATTGCGCTTCTTCTTTGCACTCCCCCCAACCAACCCAAAAACTGAAACACGAAAGTGTTTCACTCCAGGTGCACCAGAAGTGCAATACTTCAGTATTGCGCTTTTTCTGTTGTACTCCACCCAACCAACCAAAAAACTGAAACACGAAAGGGTTTCACTCCGGGTGCACCCGGAGTGCAATACTTCAGTATTGCGCTTTTTTTTTTTGCACTCCCCCCCCAAACCAACCCAAAAAACTGAAACACTGAAGTATTTCACTCCGGTTGGGCCTCTGCACTTGCGGTTACTATTTCCTTTACCTACATTAAATAAGCACTTTCGAACGATCCTATTACTGAATTTTTCAGGTTAGACTTGTGATGAATCTTAGTGTTTTTGTGGACACAAACTATCCAAATTCGCCAGGAGAAAAATGAATCGCACTCAAATGCTGAAATCCCTGCATGACAGAGAAGGAATGTGGGATTTTATCGTCATTGGCGGCGGCGCCACGGGATTGGGAACCGCAGTCGAAGCCGCTGCCCGCGGTTACAGCACGCTGCTGCTGGAGCAGCACGACTTTGCGAAAGGCACGTCGAGTCGCAGCACCAAGCTCATCCATGGCGGCGTGCGCTACTTGCAGCAGGGCAACATCACGCTCGTGCTCGAGGCGTTACAAGAACGCGGTTTGCTCATCAACAACGCGCCACATCTGGTTCATCATCAATCCTTTATCGTCCCGAATTATGATTGGTGGGAAGGACCCTTCTACGGTATTGGCTTGCGGGTTTATGATCTCCTGGCTGGCAAGCTCGGGCTGGGCCCGTCAAAACGACTCTCACGCGACGAAACCCTGGTGCGCATCCCGACCCTGGAACCGGAGGACTTGCGGGGCGGCGTGATCTATTACGACGGACAATTCGATGATGCGCGCCTGGCCATCAATCTCGCACAAACACTGGTCGACTTGCAGGGTACGGCTATGAACTACGTAAAAGTCACAGGATTGCTTAAGAGCAGCGGCATGACAATCGGTGTGATAGCCCAGGATATGCTCGCAGACGACTCGTTTGAAGTTCACGGCAGAGTGGTGGTTAATGCAACCGGCGTTTTCACCGATAGGGTTCTGCGCATGGACAACCCGGATGCTGAACGCGTGATCTTGCCAAGCCAGGGCGTGCACATCGTTCTGGATAAATCGTTCCTGCCCGGCGACTCTGCCATCATGGTGCCGCACACAGATGACGGCCGCGTGCTTTTCGCCGTGCCATGGCACGATCGCGTCATCGTGGGCACAACCGATACACCCATCGATGAGCCGCAGCTCGAGCCTCAGCCGCTGCAAGAAGAGATCGATTTCATCCTGACCCACGCCGCTCGTTATCTGACAAAGGACCCGGAAGCCGGGGATGTGCTCAGCATGTTTGCCGGCTTGCGGCCGCTGGTCAAAAATGATGAAGAATCCAACACGGCAACCCTTTCCCGCGACCATTCACTTCTAATCTCACCCTCCGGGCTGGTTACCATCACCGGCGGCAAGTGGACAACTTACCGCAAGATGGGACAGGATACTGTGGATCAGGCAGCCCTGGTCGCCTGCCTCGACGAGCGCAAAAGCAAAACTGCGACCTTACGCATTCACGGCTGGCAGGAGAATGTTGACCGGAACGATCCGCTGCATTATTATGGCGCCGATGCCAGCGCCTTGCACCAGCTCACGAAACAGAAGCCTGCTCTTGCAGAAAAACTGCACGACAGGTTGCCGTATACAAAAGCACAGGTCGTCTGGGCTGCCCGGCACGAAATGGCCTGCACTGTCGAAGATGTGCTGGCGCGCCGCACACGCGCGCTGCTGCTCGATGCCCGCGCCAGCATCGAAGCTGCACCGGAGGTCGCCGAGCTCATGGCGAAGGAGCTGGGCAAGGGCCGTTCCTGGCGCAAAAAACAGGTGGCAGCCTATACAGAGCTGGCAGGACATTACCTGATCCCCTGACATCCAGATTACCGACTATCCGTGCGCCGAAACTTCAAATACTGCGGCTTCCAAATCCGGGAATAAGAAAGGTTGAGCGACAGTTGCATGTTGACCGCGGACTCTCTGATGACGCGGTCCCGAAACACAAAAATATCGAGACCGGGTCGCAGGCTGAGGTTTTCGGTCAGCGAAATACCAATGCTGTTTTTCCAGTCGATGGAGCCGAGCTCGTCGCCAGCGGAAGGGTTGGCGTTGCTGACCAGGTAGCGTGTGCGCACGGCAGAATCAAACAACAGGATGCCCCATTGTGTGGTATAACGGGCATTGAGTTCCACGCCGGAATTGAGATTCTCCTTAACGAAATCGAACTTGCCAAAATAAGCGAGCCTGGCTTCGACAAAGCGCTCGCCGAAAAAGCTGAAGCCACCGCTCAGATATAAATCCTTTCGGCGCGGATTGTCAGCGCCGCTTACGTCCTGCGTCGGCGTCAGCTCAGTCTCATAGCGCAGGCTGCTGAACACGTTTAGCTTATCCGGCAGGCGGGGAACGCGATAAACATCGAGAATGGCGCCGATCTCGATATCATCCTCGGTTTCGAACAAGTCGCCGCCAGCGATCTTTGTGCGGGCATGGCGCAAGGCAATGCCGTTTTCCCAGCGCAATTGGCGCGTGCGCCGGATCAGGGCAATGCGCCCACCGGCCGCAAGATTGAAAACATCGTCAGTCTCGGCATTGACACGCGAGTCCTTGACTTCTGTCAACGCCTCGTTGTTATGTACCTGCACATCGCGCAGCGATAGCATGATGTCCGAAAACTGCAGCAGCCAAAGCGGGCGATTCATATAACTGCTACGGCTGAACCAGGTTTGCAGGCTGCTCAGATTCGGCGACTCCGAGGAACGCAGGAATCGTACCATAAGCTCGCGAATACTCACCCGCGCACCCTTCGGACCCGACTCCGCTTCGATGCGGGTCTGGCCGCGGAATCGGCTGCGGCGGTGCGTGCCCTGACGAAAGGTGCGGTAGCCATCGCCGCCGGCCGCCAGAAAATCGGTGGTAACGACGGCGTAGATTTCATCATCCTGCAGCGGCACGCCATGAATGGTAGCTTCGCGTTGCCTGTCATAATCACGCACCGCCAGGTAGCGCAAATAGCGCGAATCGCCGGCAGCATAATTCAGGCGGCTGCGTTTCAAGATGGTCTTGAGTTGGGCGCCGCTCAGGCGAACCGTCACCACGTGGTTATTCTGCCAGACGATGCGTTCGATATCGCGAACCGTCAACGGCCTGCCGCCGGTATCAAACGGCGCAAATCGAAAGATGCCATTGTTCAGCAAGGCAATTTCCGAGTGCGTGCTCTTCAGCATAGTGTACAGGGCAAGGTCTGCTATGTCCTGCTGAAAATCGGGGCCGGTTGCACCAAGCGGATC
>CAZVSL010000281.1:0-2332 GCA_964629935.1 uncultured Calditrichaceae bacterium
TAAAGGGGGTGTGAATAAATAACTCGGCATTCTATTATGGTACCAGACCTGGCTAGTAAAAAAAGCGAAGACTCTTCGAAGTTCACCAAGTTATTTTCACACCCCCTAAAGGCTGAACACCCAACGCATTAAACTTCCCTTGCATGAATAATCCAGGCTAAAAGAACGCAGCTCAGCTAGGCGTTTTCTGGAGTCCCCTGATTTGCAGACGAAAGGCTGTGTTTCGGGCAGATGGCCCTGTGCGGTGGGAGTCATTCCCCTGGAAGTGCCTGAAGCAGGACTGTGCTTCCTAAGAAATTGCAGTGCATGAGGTGCCATGGTCAGATACGGCTTTGAAAAGCTCCAGGAATTCTCGAATCGAACGTCCGTCTCCAAACTGAGCGCGTAAGCAAGATACTGCTTAACTATAAATCTAAAATACGGCAGTGGGAAACAAGTGCGGAAAAAGGGGGATTCGGAATTTGGGGGTGTTGTAAGGTATCGGGTATAGGGAAATCAAAAGCGGCGGAGATTAAGTCGCTCGCGGGTCGGCAACCCTTATACCATTATACCACAAAACGCCTATACCTCAACCACCGACGACTTTCATATAGCACGGAATTCGGATTTACGATCTACTCTACTCTAACTGGCGCAAATATGCTACGATATCCTCGACCGTGAAGTCATCCAGTTGGAAGTCTTTCATAGGTGTGCCGGGTATGACTTTCTTCGGATATTTGATCAGGTTGAACATGTAGGTTTCGTGCAGTTTGCTGCCAACCCGGCTCAAATCAGGAGCGATGTTCTGGCCTTCATCGCCAATCTTGTGGCAACCGGTGCAACCGTATTGGAACGTCAGCTCGCTGCCGGAGGCGACCATCTCGCTGTCCGCTTCTGCGAAGTCGAATTCAGGTTCGGCAAACAGGGTGTCGCGCCGCATGGTCAGGAGATAAGCTGAGAGCTGCAACGCTTCCTTTTCTGTCAGGTCGAAGTCGGGCATCCTGGCGATGGGACGTTCGTTCTTCGAGGCCCAGCGGATGCGGTAGGGGTCCTGCAGATACTGAACCAGCCAGGATTGCTGATATTTATTGCCGGAGAATTCCAAACCCGGCGGGATATTATCGCCGCGCGACGGGCGATCGTGGCACTCGGCACACTTCAATCCTTCGTAAAGCTGCTTGCCAATCTCCGGATCGACGACGAATGTGTCTTCAACTTCTCCCTCCACAGTAACCTGGTCAGGGCCCGCGCCTTCCGCTTCGTCTCGTTCGCCGGTAACAGCGCCGACGATAGTCAAAATAACTACGCCCGCAATCATGGCAGAGCCCAGACTTGCAGCCACCGGCCGGTGTCTCAGTTTTCGCTGCGGGTTGCGATCCAGGAAGGGCAGCAGAAGCATGGCCAGCACCACGATCCCGGGTATGATTATGGCGCCCACAACCTCGAGGTCGCCCTGGAAGATCTTTAGAAGCTGGAACAGGCTGTAGAAATACCAGTCGGGGCGCGGCACATAGCTGGTGTCAGTGGGGTCGGCGCGTTCTTCCAGTGGCGCGCCATACTGCGCCGCGATCAGCACGATAACAGCAATGACCAGCAAGGCCACAAGACTATCACGAAAGAGCTGCAGCGGAAAGAAGCGATTGGTATACTCCACAGGTTGGTCGGTATATTTCGGCGGCGGCGTCGGTCCGTGCAGACGGATATAATAAATGTGCAGACCGACGATTATCACCAGCAGCAACGGCAGCACGACCACGTGCAGAGAAAAGAAGCGCGAAAGCGTGATGGTCCCCATCTCAGAGCCGCCCTGCAAAATGCGTACGAGAGCGTCACCGATAACCGGCGTCATGCCGCCGATATTGATGCCGACTTTGGTGGCGAAGTAGGCTTTCATGTCCCACGGCAAAAGATAGCCCGTAAATGCGAAGCCGGCGATCAGAAGCAGCAGAATCACGCCAAAAATCCAGTTCCACTGGCGCGGCGGCTTGTAAGCGCCATAGAAGAACGTACGGCCGGCATGCAACAGCAACAGAATCATCATGGCGCTGGCGGCGAAATAGTGCACGCCCCGGATTATCGAGCCAAAAAGCACATGATTTTCTATGTACTGCACACTTTCGTAGGCTGCTTCAACATTCGGCGAATAATAGAAAGAAAGCAGGATGCCCGTCACCACTTGCACGACAATCAGTGCAAGCAAGGCCGAGCCAAATGTCTGCGGCCAACTTACGCCCCTGGGCATGGGCTCATTCAGGAAGTCCTTGATCGCGTTGAGGACGCCGCCGGCTTTTATATCTTTGTTATCCATGCTTTCCCGATTTTTGGTTCTAAGAAAGGTTATCGAAGCTTC
>CAZVSL010000281.1:2342-8192 GCA_964629935.1 uncultured Calditrichaceae bacterium
GTTATTCCGGAGGAATCTTGTCAGCGTGGTAAACTGACATGCGAAGTTTCGCTGTTGTACTACGCCGCAAGCTGAATCGACACCCGCCCGTTTTCGATGCGCAAAGGCAGCTCCTGCAAAGGTCTGGGCGGCGGCCCGGAGAATACATTGCCATCGATATCATAGCGGCCCTCATGGCAGGGACAGACGAAGAGACTCTCCGACGGCTGCCATGCAACATTGCAGCCGGTATGCGAACAGATGGGCGAAAAAACTGTCAGCCCTGATTCAGCCGTTTCATCTTTTACTGCCCAGACAAATCCGGATTTCTCTTTGCGCGAATAACCGGCATCCGAAACATAACTGAAGGTGGCCTTCCTGGGCGTCGACGCCTTCAGATCCTCCACGCGACCGATTTCAATCCAGGCGCCGGTTCCTTTGCGGAGTATCGGGGTGAGCAAAAACCCCAGACCGGGAATGGCGAGGATAAGTGTGATAAGACCATTAAAAACAGCGATGGCTAGCTTCAGAAACCGACGTCGGGGCATGGTTGGTTCGGCAAGCAGTTCAGGGTCGTGTATGCTTTGGTCCATAACTAAAGCCTTATAAGATTCATTCCCAGCTTGGGAAAATCAAATATCAAGAAGGAAAAAAACAAAACGACATACCGGTTTTGAATTTTGCTTTGTCATTTTGCGTTTTCACATTTGCTTTAACACCAGCTTTTACTGTCATCGCTTGCCGCAACTCTCAGCAGAATAACCTCAAGCTTTTCGCGGGACTATTTCCTAAGAGTCATGATGTAATCGACGATCCTTGAGATATCCTCTGCGGGCAGCTTTTCGCCAAAAGCCGGCATTGTCGATTCCGGCGCGAACTCCTGCGGATCGTTGAGGTTTTTGATATGCCACTCACGGTCGCTCTTCTTGTCAGCGATGGTGGACAAATCGGGCGCGATCTCCTTGGCAAGCCCAGCACGCGCTGCTTTTCCGCTGGTTTTGAGCCAAAGAGAAAATCATCCAGAGCATCGATTTCATTCTTCAGAATGCGCCGTTTCTTTCGCCGGCTCGCGGCCTCATCCAGAACCAGCTCCGTTTCTGCATCAACATGCTCCTGGAACCAGGCATCGCTGCGCTTTTCGGCGATTGGGGTACGTTCACCCTCCTGCTTGCTGCCCAGGGTGTGGCATTCGTTGCAATTCTTGCGTTGAAACAGCTCGTAACCTGCAATTTGCGTCATACGTAAATCGCTGGTTTTGACAACTTCATTTTTGCCTTCCTGAGCGACCAGAAGCATCAAAACCGGGACGCTTAGAAGAATTGAAAAGAGGATGTTTCTCATGTTGGCGACCTCCGCTAGTCTTTTTTAAAAACCATAACTCCGAGAACACGGTCCAGTATTTCAATCTAATGACCGAACTTCAACCGCAACGCCGATGTGCCTGTCGCAGGGCGAAGGCTCTCAGTTGTTTTGCGCGCCGTCTGCTATCCATTCCCGGATCAAGTCAATCTGTTCCTGCGCCAGGGGGCTTCTGCCAAAAGGCATGCGTTCACCAACAATGCCGGGCGCGCCCTCGAGTTTTTGAATCAGGTAACTATTATCCGGGTCGTTCGGTGTCACGCGGTCTAAATCAGGCTTTTGAATTGAAGCCACGCCCACGAGGTTCTGGAAGGATTCCTGGGCAGTGCGCAAAGGCATCAGCCCGGCGCCGCCGGGTACGTGGCAACCCGAGACGCCGCAGCTTTGGCTAAAAATCGAGGCTTGTATGTTCGAAAGCGTTGCCTGCTCGGGATTATCCGGCTCGAGTGTCTTGTCCTGTTCACACGCCACAAAGCTCAGCATGGTGATACTCATCAGACAAAAAATCAGTTTGAATCTATTCTGGGTCATTATGCAATCTCTCCGTAGTTAACCTGAATGACATGCGCGATCAAAACGGCATACGTAGTCTGCGATAAATATTGAAGCCCAATCTGACGTCGCCTTCCAGGAAATCGAAGTTGCCGCCGCTCATGTATTGATTGGTGGACAATCCCAGCGAGTTGGTGACGTAAACGTGGAAAACATGGCCGCCAACCCGTTTCTCCAGACCCAGAGTGAACGCATCATTGAAAACTTGCTCGCCTGCCTCGAAGCGCGGCACGCCCAGCACTTCAGCCGTCTCTGCTCCGGAAACAATTGGCACGCCTTCGATGAAAACCGAGAAATCAGGTATGATCTCAAATTTGGCGCCAAAACCTATGGTGATGAGGGCATCTTCGTCTTCGACTTGCGCGTTTCCGTTTAAGAGCACCCCGGGGACCAGCAAGACAGAAATGCGCTCGCCAATTTTCTTCGATAAAGCCACCTGACCGAACCAGTGAAAGCGCTCGCTGTCTGTGCGGTCCAACTCCTCCAGGACGCCGGTCAATTGCTTGCGCGTCGCCCAGTCGAGGCCGGCGACCAGCGCTGCTGAGAAGGGCACGGTACCATCGTTCTTCTCGCGCAGAAAGCGCCATTTAGCGGCGAATTCAAAGGTCGCATTCTCACTGGTGCGGGCCAGAGTGACATTCAAATTATCCGTGAAAGCAAAGGTCAATTGCGTCAGCATGCGTGCGCCGGCATCCAGGCCGAACAGTTGTGCGAACCCGCCATCCACATTCCCACGCCAGCGATGTGCGATGCGGTACGCAAAAATGCCGGTCTCCAGCGTTTGCGTGGTGGGTAAGGTTGAAAGCGTGATGCCGGGGAAGGTATCGGCGTACTCCCGTTCCGGCGCCCTTGCTTGCGCTTCGGCAGGCAAAGAATTTATCCAGGATTCGATGGCAGCGATTTCAGAATCGCTGAGCTCCTGCCCGCCTCTGGGCATGCGGTCGCCCTTTATCTTCGCATCGCCCTTTATCTTCATAATCAGATAGCTGCGGGCGGGATTCTGAGGGTCCACGCGCAGAAACTCATCGCCATAGTCACTGCTGGGCTTATTCACCAGCCCGGCCGCGGCAAAGTCCTCGGTCAAATCCAGTCCGCTTTGCGCATTGGGGCCGGCATGGCAGCCGACGGTGGCGCAATTATCATAGAATATATCCAGCACCTGGTCCGGAATGGTCTGGGCCTTTAAGGCCGAAGTCAAACCGGAAGTCGCAAACAAGACCGGCGTCATAAACCAGGATAGGACCCTGCCCCAATCAGCCGGCGTCAACCACACAAACCAAACACCGGGACGACTACTGCGGTTTTTTGATCGAAGGTTATGCACTTGTGTCTCTCCCTCCATATTGAAGATGACATTCTTGTGTGAAACGTGCGCAGAAAATATCGCAGAGGCTGCTTCAGAAGCTGACAATTTAGAAACAAATCTCACTTTGTCAAGCTTTACGGATAAGTGCGGGATACACGCCCACCAGTCAGGAACAACTGGCGGACGGGCATCCGCGCCAGAGGTCACCTCATCTGAGGAGCGTCATTTTCCTGCTTTCTAGCGTGTTGCCGGCAGTCAAACGGTAGATATACACGCCGCTGGGAACCGGGTTGCCGCGCTCAGAGCGACCATTCCATGTGACGGTGTAGGAGCCAGCAGGCTGAGCTTGCTGAACCAGGGTGTTGATTTTTTGGCCGAGCAGATTATACACTTCCAGACGCACAAGCGCTTGCCCCAGCCCGCGGGCGATGGTGTATCGAATCACAGTTTCCGGGTTGAACGGATTGGGATAATTTTGCGCCAGTGTGATGCTTTCCGGCAATTCCGGTCCGCCATCGTCGACGCTGGTGGCCATGTTATAGGTGACTGTCAGAAGCGGGCGGTTGCCAGCAGATGAATTCTCCCTGGAGTCAAACCGTTTCGTGGTTTGGTTCGCCGTTTCATTGCCCACTAAAATCCAGCCAAAATTGCTCGCCGGATCATCCAGCCAGGCCTGTACGTCTCGTACCATATCGTCGGTGGAGCCAATTGTATACTGGCCAATTCCGGACACGATCAGGCTGGCGCTGGCATCGGCGAAAAAGTCTCCGCCTGGCGAGTCCCAGGTTTCGGTATCGAAGAAGGTGTGAATCCAGGTGGCGTCATTTGTGGTTGCCGTGGTCCCGGAGCCTTCATTGCCAAACGCATCGGACGTGCCCTCACCCCAGTCAGACTCGAGGCGATGCATATTCAATGGTGCAGAGCCAGCCTGAGTTCTGCTCAGATTCAAAGTCAAGGTCACTGATTCCACCACGGCATCTTCGGGAATCTGGCTTGCAACATCGAACTGAATCACCGCCCTGCGGATGTTGCCATTATTAGTCGAGCCCACAAAGAAATGGCTGCCGGCGCCATTGCTAATAGAACCGCTGGCACTTTCATAGAGCGTATTGTCCTTGGCAGGAGTAAGCTGCGCCTGCATTTGCGCTGTCAGATCAGAATTCGACCCCATCACAAGCACACACCCGGTTAAGAAAGTCAGTATCATTTTATTACTTGGCATTGGTTCCTCCGTATTTTTTGTGCGTATTTATTCCGGTAGTTATCCGAACCGGCTTTCTTTCTGTCACCCTCTGTGCCAGAAATAAAACACGACTGTAAAACAAATTAATCCATTGTTTTCTTGAGCCGGATTTTATGATTTTCGTTTTCGTTTCGTTCTTGCGTGTTTCAATGCCTGCAGCATGATTGTTTCAACAGTTGCAGAAAATGCAATCGAATACCCCTGTCACTCTCTCAAAAAAATCCTCCCGAAGGCTGCCAACCTCAGGGAGGTTTACCCAAAGCATGCACAATCATGAGAGATTGCGCTACCTCATGGGACGGTCTTTCTTTACCTGATTGCCGGAGCATGACGATACCGACGACTGTGTTACTCCAACTTATGTGCCAATCGATGCACAGAAGTTCTTGCTGCTGATATTCTTTTTTTTAACAAGTTGATTAACAAAGATTTAAAGGTAGGATATGGGATGGCTGCGGAGCAGGCGTTCTTAGGGGCGGATTTTACCCGCTGCAATGGCCCGGAGAAACTGATTGCAGATAATGCACACGGCGTTCACGCGTCCAGGCGATTCTGCAGGGTTCTGAAGTTGATGTCCAGCACCTTGCAGGTTTCCTTCTTGTTGCCGTTGTTCTCATTGAGTACCATGCGCGCGTAGAGCCTGGTGAGTTGCTGTTCGGTCATACGTTCACGCAGTGCGCGGTTGAGCAGCCCGGATTCCTGTTCCTGGTTCAGAGAAAGCAGGTGATTGACTTCAATTGTGTCCGTACTGCAGAGTATAACGGCGCGTTCCAGCGTGTTTTCCAGCTCGCGCACATTGCCTGGCCATGAGAACCTGAGCAGGAGTTCCATAGCCGCCGGCGACACGCTTTTGACTGCTTTTTGGTTGCGCTCGGCATATTTCTTTACGAAGTGTTGCACCAGCAACACGGTATCCTCCGGCCGCTGCCGCAACGGCGTCAGATGGATTGGCATCACATTAAGACGGTAGTACAAGTCTTCGCGGAATGTTCCTTCCTTGATCTTTTGCCTCAGATCGCTGTTGCTGGCGGAAATGATGCGAATATCCGTTTTGACCGTTTGCGCGCCGCCGACTCGCTCAAATTCCCGTTCCTGCAGCGCGCGCAGCAGCTTCACCTGCGTGCCCAATGGGATGTCACCGACTTCATCGAGAAACAGGGTGCCGCCGTCTGCCATCTCGAAGCGGCCGATTCTCTGCTTGATTGCGCCGGTGAATGCGCCGCGCTCATGGCCAAAAAGCTCGCTCTCCAACAAGCTATCCGAAAGCGCCGCACAATTTACGCAGACGAACGGCTTGTTTTTGCGCAGGCTGTTATAGTGGATGGCGCGCGCCACCAGCTCCTTGCCCGTGCCGGTTTCGCCCTGAATCAGCACCGATGCATCCGTTTCCGCGACCTGTGAGATGAGCTTG
>CAZVSL010000282.1:0-8188 GCA_964629935.1 uncultured Calditrichaceae bacterium
ATAATCTGGATACTCCGAGTAGATATGGATGATGGCCATGCGGTTACCATCGATTTCTATCTCCTGGTAAAGATGGTTCAGGTGCGCCAGGTTAACCCATGCCAGGTCGCCTAAGCCAGAGTTGCGGCTCTGGCAGGCGCAAAAAAGAATAACAGCGGCAGTAATGTAAGTTCGAATTTGCATTATTTCATTCCTGTGGATGCCATGCTTTCGATGAAGTAGCGCTGGAAAAATGTGTAAGCTACAATAACAGGCAGGGCGAGCAGGGTTGCTGCTGCCAACTGCACCCCAAGCTGTGATTCCGACTGGCCGCCGACCGCAAAGATGGTAACGAGCTGCGGCATGGTCATCAGGCTGGGTTCGCGGATGACGATGAGCGGCCAGAGCACCTCATTCCACGTGGTCATGAAGGTCAGTATGCCCACTGTGATCAGCGTCGGCACGGAGTTAGGCCAGATGATCCTGAAGATGATTTGCAGCTCGTTGCAGCCATCGACGCGGGCCGCATCGATGAGCGCCTGTGGGATGCTCTGAAAATACTGCCGGAACAGCACGATGCCCATGGCGTTCACCAGCCACGGTACGATAAGAGCGAGGTACGAATTGACCCAGCCGAACTCTACCATCAGAATGTAGAGCGGAATCAGAATGATCTGAAACGGAATCATCATGGTAAACAGCACGATGTAGAACACCAGGTCCCGCCCCCGGAAGTGAAGCCGGCTCAGAGCATAGCCGATCATGGATCCCAGAACTAGCACCCCAAAGGTCACGGCCAGCGCCACGAACACGCTGTTAGCAAAAGCCCGCACGATCGGGATCTTGTCGAACACCTGCTGATAGCTATAGAGACTGACCTCCGAAGGCCAGATGCCAAAGCTGTTGATCTCCTGTTCAGGCCGGACCGTTGCAGAAAGCATCCACAGGAACGGATAGATGAACAGAACCGTCCAGACGATCAATACCAGATATAGAATCAGCTTTTTCATCATCGATTACACTCTATCATCGCTTCCAATCCCCTCTCGGTAGGGGACCGGTTTGGTCGCCCGCGACCAAACCAGGGGTGGGTCATCGTGGCCAGTGATCTTTTCGAAGTTCAACTCCTATGCAAACCCCTTTCGAAGCGTTCGAAGGGGATTGTGTTATCAATACACCGACTCCTGCTCAATAACCTTCCGCTGCACCAGGATTACGACGAAAACAATGGCCGCAAAAAAGAAGGCCAGCGTGGCGGCATAGCCCATGTGGTAGAAAGAAAATCCCTGATTATAAATATACAAGACCGCGGACAGAGTCGAGTTCATCGGTCCGCCGCCGGTCATGATATAGGGTTCGATGAACAGGGAAAAGCCGCCAATGGTCGACAAGATCCCGACCAGAAAAATGGTCGGGTTGATCATGGGCACGGTGATACGGCTGAATTTGTACCAGTGCGACGCGCCCTCGATATCGGCGGCCTCATACAAGTGCTTCGGCACCGTCTGCAACCCCACGAGAAACAGCACGATATACAGGCCGACATTCTTCCAGGTGGCCATGATGGCGATGCTTGGCATGGCCCAATCCGGACTTGTAAGCCAGGGAACCCGGGGCAAGCCGATTTTGGCCAGCAGCAGATTGAGCACGCCGGCATCCTGCGCATACAATTGATCCCACAGAATGGTAATCACAACGCCGCTGACGACAACGGGCATGAAATAGGAAGCCCGGAAGAATCCCCGCAACTTGAGTTTCTGGTTGAGCAGCTCCGCCAGACCAAGGGCAATCACGAGCTGCAACGGAATGTGCACGACCAGAAAAACGAGCGTATTCAAAATCGCTTTGAAGAAGAGTTTGTCCTGGATGAGTCGGGAAAAATTGCTCAGTCCAACCCACTCCATATCCGATACGATATCCCAGCGATGAAACAACAGCACCAGGCAGAAGACCACCGGAAACGCCACAAACAAACCAAAATGCAGCGCATAGGGAGCGACCAGGTAATAACCGGCCGGGTCTTTTTTGAATTTGGCGCTCATTGCAGGATCAACCTTGCGCGCTCGCCGGCATCCCGCACGGCCTGTTCTGACGACTTGGCGCCATAAAGTACGCAGGCTTCATATTCCTGCGAAATGGCATCGAAGATTTCCTTCAGGTCTTTGCAGACATCTGCACCCCGAACATGCTCAGCCTGCTCTGCGAACCGCAACATCATGGGATTGTGCCGGAAGTATTCCTGAAACCGCGGTTCGTCGAGGAGCTTCTTCCGCAGAGGCAGTTGATTCGTCATCTGCAACAAACGCAGGTCGTTCCGGCGCGAGATCATGAATTTTACAAATTGCCAGACTCTCTTGCGCGCGCGGTCAGTCTTAAACATGACGATGTTCTTGAAATCGCCATAGGTGTACACCGGACCCCGGAGTGTGTCCGGCGCCGGTACGGGTGCAAAATCGTATTCGAAACCTTCCGGCTTGAGTTTTTCTGCATGGGTGATTTCCCACGGCCCGGTAAAACGCGTGGCAACTCTGCCCGACAGAAACGGATCGACCCGTCCCTGATATTTTTCCATGGGAAAGTAGCGGTTTTCATACATAGAGCGAAAAAAATCGAAGACCGCGACGGCGGCCGGATTATCAAAACAGACGGCGCCGTTTTTCAGCAAGGTCTTACCGCCGGATGCTGCAATATAAAAGGTGTAGAAATCGAAAAAGCGCTGCCACCAGAGCACGCGAATATCGGCCAGGCCCATGTAGCGGTCGGTGTAGCCATCGCCGTCGAGATCAGCCGTTATGACCTCAGCCTGCTGCTGGAATTCCGAATACGTTCGCGGCGGATTGGCAAAGCCGTTCTCAGCCAGCATTTTCTTGTTATAGATCATCATGATGGGATTGGTCTTCCACGGCATCTGATACAGCTTGCCGTCATGCGAGCGTGCTTCTTCGATTACGTCGGCCGGTAACCGGGTGTTGGCCACCGAATCGAAATCCGCAAAATCGCTCATCGGCGCCAGGACCCCGGCGTCGACATAAAGCTGCACATCGCCCGGCCACATGTTGGAGTAGATATCAGGCGGCGAGTCGCCAACCACGGCTGCCAGGATTACCTCTTCGCTGGATTGGCCCTCAGGAATAGGTTGGTGCTTGACGGGCATGTCCGGGTGAAGACGATTCCATTCTGCCACGACCACTTTTGCCAGATCTTGTTCGTACTGGTTGTTCGCCGACCAATAGGTGATGGTGTGGCTTTTGTTGGCATCGCTGCGCATGCAGGCAGTCGTCGAAAAAGAAACGAGCAACGCGCCAAGCAGAAACGATGTCCATGTCAGGCAATTGCTTTGCTTGCCGGCAGCCTGATCGCTGAGACGCAGATAGCCTGAGCGTATGCATTGCAAGTAGTCACGCTCCGGCTTTCGGCGCTTTGTCCGCCAGGCGGAGCCGCTGTCTAAAACCATCGCTGCCATTCGTAGTCTATGGTCGGATAAGCCGGACGGGGATAGGTGCCGCCTTGTTTGGCTGCATAGACATCGATAGCATCGGGTTGGTGCTCGATATCGATGGGCAGCGCATGCAGGACCTCTTCATTTATGACAATCGCATATTTCTGCTTGAGCGCCAGGATTCGATGCAGCATTTTCTTCTGCCGTTCGAATGTATATGCGTCACGCTCCACCTGTTTTTCTACTTCTGCCAGCGGCAACGGCTCACCAGCGTGGTTGCGATAATCTTTCTTGTTCTGCTCGTAGTAGTGTTTTATTGCAGCTTCATCCAGTTCTATCTCGCTGGCTTGTTTTGCTTTTGCCAGCGCAGATACGGATTTGTCCTGCCACCACTGTTTTTGGATTTTGACGATTTGGGTTTTGTGCAGATTACGGCTCCTGGCTTCCTGTTCCAGTAGCTCATCACGTACCATACGCCAGATAAGCTGCTCGAGAAAAACGAAGAAACTCTGGGGAGAAGCAGTACTGAAATGAATTGTCGATTTGCGGGTTTGATACCAGGAGAGAAAATCGTGCACCTTGAAATCGCCGGTCGTCAGAGTCACGAGAGTCTTATATAAATGGTCGTCGATTTTCACGCTGTCGATGGGTCCGAATTCTGCCATCAGTTTCTTGGTCAATTCCCACTCGGCGACATGCTCTGGCGGAAACAGGGTCTTGCCGATATGCGCCCGCAGGAGGTCGAAAGTCTGGCGCTTGATCACCGGGTCGTGCTGCAGCATGAGGTTATGCACATACTGGTCCGAGAGCGCATCTGCTCTGCGCTTGACCAGCGCCCGCCTGACATTGTAAGCCAGACGTGCTTGCTCGGCTTCGGTGGTGATGGCGTGGCGCCAGGCATCGGAGATGCGCACAATGTACCAGCCATCCGTGGTACCGATGGATGCCGAATTCGTGCCATACGCCAGCGTGTCGACGATAGCCGCGAGCGTCGGGTTCCTCGTGCCGAGCTTGAAGCGTGTGGTTTCCATCATCCGGTCTGCCCGTGCGACAGAATCACTGAGCTGCTGTTCGAACAACGAATCAAAAGGCGCCCCCGTCTGCAGTTGTTGTTGCAGGTGCTTGATCTGCTCGAATGTCGGTGCGTAAAGCCATTTCAGAGACAGGTGCACCTTTTCCTGTTTCACAGCTTGCGCTATCTCTTCTTCGGTAACTTCAATCTGACTGAGTATGTCCTGTTTGTAGAGCTCTTCTGTGGCAAGGTCGCCTTCGATGTCGCTCAGGGTCTGCGTTACGATTTTTGTGGTATCCAGACCGCGGTGGTAGCCCTCGAGCGCCAGCAGTTTTTCATAGATCATGAATTCGAGAAAGCGCTCTCTGGACTCCGGTTGCCGTTTGACAAAGGCCGGACCATACTCGTAGCTCAGCAGAAACTCCTTTGCCGTGATTTCGATGTCTCCGACTTTTGCTATGACAAGTGTGTCGTAACGCGTGTCAGTGAGCCGATCGTAGGAGATGATCATCGTCTCCTGGGCATAACCGCCACGAACGCATATCCAGGTGGTTACGACCAGAGCCGAGAAGGTTATAAGCTTTTTCATATATCTGTACATTGTCAGTCTAATTATATTGCGATTACGCCGGATTGAATCGAAGCCAGTTCCCGTCAGCAAGCAGCCTCTTTGTAGCCTTCCTTTTTAAAGGCAGGACAGGATGGATTTGCGATGCCACCGGAGTTAAGCACACATTCAAAACACCACCCCAAACGAAAATACATGAACGTTTTCCAGCCGTCCCATTTCCCGGAAGCCATAGTCGGCTTTGATGGTGGCGTTGCTGAATAGCATGTTGGCTTTCAGACCGGCGCCGAATGACAGTCCGCCATCGACGTTGTCGAGGAAAAGCGCCTGATAGCCGCCGCGCAGGAACACAACATCGTTGACTGCATATTCAGCGCCGAGGTTGATGCTTTCGAAATCATTGCTCGGATGCAGAGCGTCTACGGCCACGGTCCAGCGATGATTTTCGCTGTTGATGATGTTGGTGGAAACGCCAAACTGAAACAGCAGCGGCAGATTCCAGGAATCGAGCTCGATATTGAACGGGATGCGCTCGTTGGAGCCGAGTTTGGTTTCGTCAATGCGGCCGAAGCGGCGTGTATCTCTGCCGGAAAGCTCCATCTTGGTTCCGAAGTTGGTGAGAGAGGCGCCGATGACCATGCCGCCAAACATGTCGGTGCGGAACACCGTGCCGGCATCTATGGCGATGGCTGTAGCGCTTTCATGCCAGATCGTCTGGCGAATGTATTTCGCCGTGAAGCCGATTGAGAAGCGGTCCGTGAGTCTGCGCGCGTAGGACACACCGGCTGCGACATCCGAGGCGCTAAAGAATTCACCGGTGCCGTCAGGTTGCTCAACGGTACGCACCGCCATGTCTCCCATGGTCAATGCCGTCACGCTGAAGCCGAGATTGCCAAAGTTGCCGAGCGACAGCACCAGCGCAGCATAGTCGAGATTGGTGTCAGCGAGCCAGTTGCTGTGGAGCGCAACCACCTCATGCTCCTGCAGCTCGGCCGCGCCGGAAGCATTCCAGTAAAGCGAGGTGGCATCGTTGACAATGCTGACAAAGGCGCTGCCCATGCCAACGGCCCGCGCGCCGATGGGGATCTCAAGAAATGTCGCTGCCGTGGTGCCGGTCTTGGACACATTGGTGATGATTCCCTGTCCGGCAACCGGAGCAGCAACCAAAAATAAAATACATGATAGCAGGCTTGACTTGCAAAACATGATCGACCTCAAATGTTTCTTCATTTGATCAAGGCGAACTTTCCGATTTTCTTGCCAATGCCCGGGGCATCGACGTGGTAGATGTAGACGCCGTAAGCCGCATCCATGCCGTCCTGGGTTACCAGATTCCAGGGCTCCTGACCGTTGGCTAAGCTTGATTCATGCTGCAGCGTCTGCACCAGGTGACCGCTGAGGGTGTAGATTCTGATCGTGCATTGGCTCGGCAGGTTGACAAAATAGATGCGGCGTTCGCCGCGACCCACGCTGCTGGTCTGAGGCTCCCAGGAAGCAGCGCCGACGTAGGGGTTGGGCACCACTGCAATGTTTTCCAAATCCGAGGCCGCTTTCTGGCGGTCGAAAGCAGGCGCATGCGTGGTGAACTCAAAGAACTCGCCCGTCCGGAACGGCTTTCTGGTGACCACTCTGAAGACGTCGCCCGGTTCCGGATGGCGCTGGTCCGCTTCCGCCAGGGTTGTGTCCTGCACAAACGTGACGGACCAGCCGACATTCACATCCGCAAACGAGGTGGCGCGTTTGCCCAACGAATCGCCGACGACAAAAAACACAGCATCGCCGGCATCAAACAGCGTGTCGTTATCGACGTCACGGAAGATAAATTGAAAATGGTCGATGTCTTCTGTGAGATTCTTCACGATGATATCGGACGGCTGTGATTTGCTAAATGAAGTGGCCGGGAAAGACATGTCGCCTTCGCCTTGCTCGACAAATCTGATCTCGAAATCCGCCGGATAAGCCACCCGGCGCGACTGGTAGGCAGGCGCGAAACGGGAATCGAAACCCACGCGCACAATATAGTTGCAATCACCCTTGCGCCAGCCGGTATTGGCGTTGTCGATGAAGACGCTGCCGTCATTCTTGATGTCGATGGCAAAACCGTGCAGCACAGGCGTCTGCTCTTCGTCAGATTTAAGCTGCGTCAACTGCAGGAGTGTGTCGCCCAGGCTGTAGTCTACCAACCGATAAGACGGCTTCGGGTTATTGTGGAACGGCGTGAAATCTTCGAATTCCAGGCGGTAGACGTGCTCGTCCAGCAGAGAATCGGGGTCCAGCACATTGATAGACACGTTTCCCGTTCCCGGACCGGTGGGCGGCGCGAGGTCGATTTCAGGCGCAACGTAGCCGGCCGCGGGCGCGCTTGGCGTCACCACCGCTGTGTTGACATCGGTCTCGATGTTGCCGTTTATATCTACTTTTATAATGCTGGTGGTTTCGGAAGGCGGAATGCCGAGAAATTCGCCTTTGATGGTTGTGGTCGTGAATCCCTGGTCATAGGCGACTACCGCGTAGTAATAGGTTTGGCCGTTCTGCACAGTGGTGTCGATATAAGAGTGGCGCAAACCCGTATCGCTGCCGAGATCAAACAGCGCGCCGTTGACGTCGATGGGGTGCAGGCCGGTGACGCCGTCCACCAGATCGAATTGGGCGAGCGGTTTTCTGAAGGTAGCTTTGCCGAACGCATCGGTGATGACCTTGTTTTCAAGAAAATTGGCCTCCGTGCTGCGGTAGATTCTGTAGCCTTCAAAATTGAATTTCTGGAAAAACGGATCGAAGGTCAGCTCAGCGCGATTGTCCCAGTACAGGGTTACGCGCTCGTCACCGGCGACAGCCTTCACCAGGGGTTTCTCCGGCGGCTTGGCGAAGCGGTAGTTGGCATTGTAGATTTGCTGTACGGTACGTTTTCTGCGAAATACATCACCCTGGTCGATGCCGAAAATCAACGCCATGGAAAAGCGTTGCGTCTCACCCGTTTCTTCCATTTGACCGGTAACCGTGTCGTAGGTGTTGCGCCCGAACATGTGAAACAGATAGCTTGAAAAGAAATTGGCGAGATTGACGCCAACGAGAGATTGCCCGTGTGGCGCCGGCAAAGAGGAAAGCGCACCCCAGTTTTCTTCATCATTGTCCAGGTCGTACGGCGTGTGAACCGGAAAGATGAGAAAGCCGGTCAGGCCAAGCTGGTCAG
>CAZVSL010000283.1:0-778 GCA_964629935.1 uncultured Calditrichaceae bacterium
GGGCATCCATCGGGATCAGGATTTCCGGCGTGCGCATGTGCCGTTCTACACCGGTGACAGCAGTTTCTGGCTGTTGGTAGACCGTGCACAGACCAACCTCGGTCTCGCCGCTTATTTCGTAGCTGGCAATGTCCGACCAGAATTTGAACTCCCTGGATTGAGCCGTCGGCTCACTTTGTGGTGGAATCACCACCTTGCCGAACTGCGCAAAATTCTCTGGGTCAATACGTTGCGCTTGCACTTTCATTTGTAACCTCATTCTTCGTGACTTTTACGATTACCACTTCGCCGCCTTTCAACGCAATATCGTTCAAAGTTGTGGAGGTATCCGATACTTCGACACGGGTAAACTCAGTGCTGTTGCCAAGCTCATCATATTGCGTTGCCGTACCAGCCAGCACCATGGGCAGCTCGATGCTGACAGTCTCTTCACGGGTGTCTTTAACCTGCCCGCTTTCATCCGGTTTGCGTCCCGGGAAATTAGTCTTGAGCCAGCCGACCACGATGACATCGCCCTCGCGGGTTTGAAAACCATGAATTTCACTATGTGAATCCAGCTTCCGCTGCACCAGGAGGTCGGCATCGATGCTCTTGTACTCTGCAGAGAAGAGCTTGTTGAAGAAGGTCAGCGCTTTCTCGGCCGGCTTTGGCTTAAAGTCATAGTTGGCCACGCCCAGATAGCGGTTATTATACTCGTCGCCGATGACGTCTTCGGACTGCGGCAGGTTTTTTATCTCATACCACGTGATGGCTGCTAGTTTATCGGTCGAGAGCGCAA
>CAZVSL010000283.1:788-6272 GCA_964629935.1 uncultured Calditrichaceae bacterium
GGTACGAATGAGCTGCACGGCCTGAAACTCCGGCGTATGCTCGTAATCGTAGTAGGCTGTGTACGAGTCGGAAACGCGGCCGCCAGCGCCCCGATAGCTGCTGTAGCCGACTTCAGCCATCCAGATGGCCTGGCCGTCGCCGTACTCCGCCACGATATCATGCACCTCGTCAACATACTCGTCCATGTCCTCCAGCGCGTGCGGGCTCCAGGTCTCGTAATAATTGTGAATATTGACGATATCAACGTAGGAGCTGATATCATGGTCGCGGAACAGCTCAAGCAGCCATTCAGGCCGGTGGGCAATGCCGCCGAGCACGACGATCGCTTCCGGATCGGCTTTGCGCACGGCTGCGGAGCCGATCTTCACCAGGCGCGCATACTCTTCCGCCGTGCCGGACCAGTAGATCTTGATGTCCGGCTCGTTCCACAATTCCCAGGTTTTGATATAATTCTTGTAGCGGTTGACAAGATCACCCATGAACTCCCCGAACTCTTCAAAATCTTCGGGTATGTGATTCCAGTAGTTGATGCTGTCACCCGTGGAGTTCCACATCGGCGTGTAGCAGATGTATGGAATCAATGTAACATCGTAATCCTCAACGGCCATCTTAACGTAATCATCCCAGAACAGCCACTCATATTGATCTTTGGCCGTTTCGATGCCATCCCAGCCGAACGAGATACGCAACAGATCGATATCGGTGCGTTTGAGCAGCTCCATGTCGCCTCGAATGATCTCCATGGTCGTGGTCTCCTCGGGGTAATCTTCGCACAGACCGATGGGAACATGGTAATATTCTGCACTTTCAGGCCGCAACAATTGGTCGTATATGAGCTTGTCTGTGTGGTCTACCGGTTGCTGTGCGCAGCCTGCCATGATGAACAAACTGGCTGCAAAGCACAGCAGGCTACCTGTTAAAAGATTGCGTTTCGTTTCCATCCTTCTTCATCTCCTTCTGGCTATTTGTTATCCTTGATTATTCACAAACTGGCATTTTACGCTCAAAATCGAAGTTCTGAGTTTTAGGAGGTCGGTCGTGTTCACGCTTCAGCGTGTCTTGACAGCCTAAAGGTGGTGTGAACAAATAACCCGGCATTCTATTATAGTACCAGCCCTGGCTACTAAAAAAAGCGAAGACTTTTCGAAGTTCACCAAGTTGTTTTCACACCCCCTAAAGGCTGAACACCCAACTTACGATATTTCATTATTTCCGTACCTTTCAACTGGGGCGCAGTTTAGAATGTAACGCCGGAGATCAATATGACATTGGCATAGGGGGTTGCTTCGCCGGTGCGCACAAAGGAGATGTTTGCGTCTGTATCGTTTGTCATCCGTTTGAGCTCCTCATGCGCGACACTCGTGACCTCGATACCGGTGAGACACTCTTTCAGGCCATGATAAACTTCCGGATTTCTCGCCTGCATTTCGCTGGCAATCACCGCACCTTCAACCTCGAACTCACTAAGCACCACTCTCAGCGTATCAAGAAAGCAGGGAATGCCGACTGTCAGCGCCAGGTCGACGCACTCCTTGCCGTTGGGAATGGGAAGGCCGGAATCACAGACAACCAACTTATCCCGGTGTCCAAGCGAGGCGAGCATTTTTGAAAGGTGTCTGTTGAGCGTACCTATCTTTTTCATAAGACTTCCTCCTCGTGATGTCCTGAATCCCTACAATTCAGGGGCAGCTCTTGTTGTGGCGCACTGCCTGGTCTTTCTGGCGGCGCGTTGCACCACGGCTCTAACTGTCAAACGTGAAGGTTTCGAATTCATTCATGTCTGGCATGGAGCTTTGTGCTCCCATTCGGGTCACGGAAATGGCGGCTATCTGGCTGGCGAATCGAATTGCGGTCTCAATCGCTTCACCCTTTGCAAGTGAAAACGCCAAAGCGCCATTGAAAGCGTCGCCGGCCGCCGTTGAATCGACCGCTTGTACATGGAAAGCAGGAAACTGCTGCTCCACACCTTCCGTCACCCACAGGCAACCCCGTTCCCCGAGGGTAAGGATGACGTGCTTCACGCCTTTGCCCAAGAGCTGCTTCGCGGCGGCCACGGCCGATGAATAATCCACCACAGCAGCGCCGGTCAGGATTTCCGCTTCGGTTTCATTTGGCGTCAGGAAATCAATCCGTTGCAGCAGCTCCGGAGATAAAGGCGCTGCCGGCGCGGGATTCAGGATCGTAGTTACATTTCTTGCTTTCGCCATTTCAACGGCTTTTGTCACGACTGCAAGGGGGATCTCGAGTTGCATTAACAATATCTTGCTGCGCCCAAACAACTGGGACCGCTTTTCAATATCTTCCGGGGTCAGTCGCATGTTGCTGCCGGGAACCACAACGATCTGATTTTGTCCCCGGCCATCCACAACGATGAGAGCTGTGCCTGTCGATTCACCTTGCATGCTGAAACACTGGTCGATATTAACGCCGGAATCTTCCATATTCTGTAACAACTGCGTGCCAAACAAGTCTTTGCCGAGCTTGCCGACAAAATTGACATTGCCACCCAACTTGCCGCCACACACAGCCTGATTCGCTCCTTTGCCGCCGGGGAACATACCGAATTTGCTGCCAAACACTGTTTCGCCCGGTTTTGGAAAATTCCTGGTTGAGACAACCAAATCCATGTTGGCGCTGCCGATGATCAGTATTGCATCTTCCGGCATTTTCTTTCTCCCTTATTTCAGGCTTAGCTCGTAAGGGTGTTCATGTTTGATCACGGGTTGGCGAAAGAGTCCGGAAGGCTTCTTCACAGCTTCCAGAATATTGATGAGCGTGTTGGTGACGCTTATCTCCACTGTGTTTTGTCCTGCTTGCACCAGCCCGGTTATATCGAACCGATAGGGGCGCCATGGCGCAACCATCGAATCACTACCGTTGACAGAGATTTCGACAACGTCCTCGCCACAGTCGAGCTCCAGGAACAGCTTGCCATTCAGGTATTTCTCTGGCAACGAGAATTCGGATTTGTAGGTAACCGTCCCGGAATAGAACGGCAAACCCTGACCGGTCCAGTCGCCGACCCGCAACTGCTTTGCGCGCGTGACAATAACGTAATCTCCCTTGCGTTCTTCGAGTGCAAAGTCACCGATGATTTTTAGCAAGTCCAGGATACCATCCGTGCGTCGGGTCACTGTAAGCTTGATAGCAACAATATTGCGTCCTTTTTGGACGTAAGGTTGTATGTCCACTTCACGTATCTCAGCATCGATCTTGCTGCGCTTGCCTTTGCCCTTCACTTCAGAACCGTTGACAAAGAGCCGGTGCTTCGAGCCGCTGAAACCGTCTATGAGCAGGCGGGTGTTGGCCGGCACATCCCTCACCTTGAAGCTGGTGCGATACCACAGGTCAACCGGATAGGAATCACTCTCCCGCTCTTCGGGTATCTGCATTTCCCAGGCGCCCTGGGTCACGTCCAGCCATTTACTATCGTCAAAATCGGGCGCAACGGCGTTCTTGTCGCTGGTGTTTTCGGCCAGCGTCATCTTCCATTTCGACAGGCACAGCACATTGTCCGTGTCCAGGGTAAACTCAAATTTGTCGCCGAGCTGTACGGCTGCGAAGGCCTTCTTTGCTTTGCCTGTCAGCTTGCGCTCGCCCTTCCTGGTCGCAACTCTGGCTTCGACCTTCTCGCCCGCCACTTTTCCTGCGTGCCCGCGCACAGTTTCTCCGTCAAACGAGGCGACGGTGACATTTGCTGATTTGACATAAGGTCGCACAGGATTATCGCCCACCATCACAACGTGCGACTGGCACGGCGGGAAATCCAGGCTGACAATCAGCCGGCCCTTTTTGATATCGAAAACATGGATGGGCTGAATTTCACCGGTTACCGGATTCCACAGCTCCGGCTTGCCGGCTTTCTCGAAGGTAATCTCAACGGTCCCTTTATCCTCATCGCTGGTGTTGACCAGGAAGTAGAGATCGTACTCATCTTTGACCCGGTGCAAATAGAAGACATCCTCGTCGCTGATGGTGACGTCGGGCGGAGCGCACTGATTCAGAAGCTTTCTGAGCACCTTCTTTTTGCCCGCCTTTGCCAAACCTTTGCCCTGGATGACAAAGACGTTGCCTTTGCCCCTTTTTTGCGCAACATCGAACCTGGTGCCGTTTGAGAAGTCCTGCAGCAGCTTATCCGGATTTACGCCAAACAATGCCTGCACATCCTTCACAGCGCCGTTCTTCTTAGTCTCCAGAAATTCCGTTGGCAGCAGCGTATCAGCGATAAGATTGCCGCCGCTGTTCAAGTATTTTTTGATGGTCTGAAAGGTTGATTTCTTGAGGTGCGTCATGGGCGGCAAAATCAGAATGGAGTATGTCTCTTCCGCAATGGTTATGCGACCGTTCTGCACCTTTGCACTGGCAAGCACGTCCTCATCGACATAGTCAAAGTCGTAATGCAACCGCAGCAAGGTGTCCGTCAGATAATTGAAATCGGACTCGATGAGATTGCCGATAGCGTTACGTGCCTGCGGCACATAATTGGTCCAGATACTATTGATGGGATAAACAATCAGGACTTTGGCGACATGGCGGCCGCCAGAGAGAATATGGCTCAGTCGTCCAAGATAGGTGGTGAAGTGCTCGTAATATTTCCACCAGGTGTGGTGATAAAACTGGGAAGGCGGCCAGTCGCGCTTGCGCTCGCCTTCGATAGAGTAGTGATAGCCGTGGTTGTTGAAGAGATTGACGCCCAGCACGTACTCCCAATTTGCGATCCACTTCATCCGTTCCAGGGTGCAATCCCAGTAGCAACCGCCCATGGACTCACAGAGCAGGCGGGCGCTGCCGAAATGATGTGCTGCCGAGCTGCCGACTTTAAGGGCAACATGCTGGTCTGGCGCTTTTTCCGTGCCGATGCGTGGATAGAGATGGTCGACGCCGATGATGTGCATGTGTTTGAGATGCTTGAACAGGTTGCCTTCGGCGCGCGCTTGCAGGCGCAGCCACTCTTCGAACAAAAGATGGCCGGTGAACAGCACGCCGTTATCCTCGCACCATTTGCGGAGTTGACCGTAATACGTCTCTGAATATTGCTCGGTCAGGGTGCGCCAGAAATCGTAGCGCACCAGTGAGGTCTTCTCGCCCATATTGGTATACAACGCCGGCAGATAAGGCCGCAGATCATAGCCCCTTCTGTCCCGAAAAATCTTGAACATCTTGCTGGACCACGGCACAACGTGGTTGTCCATGCCCACATGATAGTAGTGCATGGCCGGCTCATCCGTATAGAAACCGGGAACAACGGCGCCGAAATCTTTGCCAACAGCGGTTTTATAGCGCTCGTGTGTGACTTCGATGAACCTCTGCGTCGCTTCGGGATTGAGCGCATCGATGTAATAAGGAACTTCTTTTTCGAGAAAATAGAGCAGCTTCCAATCCCCTTTTGGCGCTTCCCACGGGATGACCTTGTCGAAAGACAGATTGGGCGTCAGGTCGATGAGATTCTCGATGCCGTTTTCATATTCTGCGGCAGAACAGGC
>CAZVSL010000283.1:6282-8165 GCA_964629935.1 uncultured Calditrichaceae bacterium
GAAGCCTCGAGAAATGTGAACAAGGGGCCAGGCACCGGCAACACCACCAGCTCGAGATAGCGCTGGCACAGATGCGGATACTTCTGCAAAACCTGGCGCTCGGCCGTGCCGCTGGGCCAGTTCATTTCGTCGTACACCCAGATATCGATGCCGATTTCTTTCGCCTTTTCGACGACGTATTTGGTTCGTTCAAACCATTCATCGGAAAGGTACGGCACTTTCAGGCCGAACCGGCCATGAATGAAGATGCCGGGAATGCCTTTGCTATGGTATTCCCGGAGTTGCCACTCCATTTCTTTTTCATCGAGCTCGCCATTCCAGAACCAGAACGGCAAAATGCCCAATTCACGCGGAGGCGACTTGAAGTTATCCCGCGTCAGAGTTTCCCCGGTAACAAGTTTTTTTGAAAACGACATATTCTTCCTTTGTCCTTTAGCTGTTAATCAAAACGGAATGGTCACCGTCAGCCGGTGTGGTGAGTCCAAGAACTCATAGTTGACATAAGCGTAATCGATACGCAGGTTTAGATTTGAAATTTTGGGCTGCAGGCCGACTCCCAGAGCCAGATTTCCTTCCTCATAGTTGACCCGGTAGCCACCGCGCAGAGCGATGAGGTCGCTCAACCAGAACTCGCCGCCCATGTGGTAGCGTTCGCCGAAGTCATTGGTATTGATGACTTCAAAGCTGAGCATGAGACGCTGCCCCTCACCGAGTGTAATGAAGGCATCCTCATAATTGACCAGAGCGATGGAGACGCCAATCTTGAACAGCAACGGGATGTCAAATCCTTCGGCGCGACTGCTCTCATCGCCAAGATATTTGACCGAGCCGGAGAAGTTCTGTGCACTCATGCCTATGCGGATGCCTCTGAAACCAACATCGTAATTGGTGCCCACATCAAAGGCGACCTTGGTTACGGTGTGGTCGAAGAGCTCCTCCTGCAACAACTTCGCGGTCACGCCGATGGAGAGCCGGTCCGTGAATTCACGCGAATAAGTCAGGCCGACCAGGAGGTCCTGCCCTGAAACAGTATTTCCTGTTCGCGTGTCGCCGCTGCCTGCGGCTGAGGTCACCAGCGCTTCTTCAATTTCGCCGTAGTCCAGAAGCGCATAGCTCAGCGCCAGCACGCCGTTGATGGGCCGCCAGCGAAACCCGACTGCGCCGGCAAGATAATTCATATCGGCGAACCAGCGGGTGTACGAGAATGACGCCTCGGCGCGGTGAATGCCGCTGATGCCAGCCGGATTCCAGAAAGCTGCATTGACATCCTCGACAGTGGCGATGGCGGCCTCGCCCAGCGCCGCCTGTCGTGCGCCGACACCGATCTTGACAAACTGCAAGGAAGTACGCGCACCTTTGTTGAAGTCCTGCGCCATGACCGCGTTGGTCAGGGCGAGTGCCAAAGCAAAAAACAGTATCAACTTTACGCCTCTCATCGTCTCTACTCCGAAAATTGAAGATGAAACCTGCTTTATCGAATGACCATGAGCTTGCCTGTCAAGGCTGTGCTCAACCCCTCTGTTCTGGATTTGATATGATAGACATAGAGTCCAGGTGCGACCAGCAATCCCGAATCTGTCTTCTGGTCCCAGGCCGCAGTGCCGGACAGGTTGCCGCGCTCGTCCGGGCCATGTGCAATGGTGCGAATCAAATCGCCGGATATGGTATAAATTCGGATGGTTGCGCGCTCAGGCAGATTGCGGAACTCGATGCGCAACGGGTCGCCCAGGCCAAAATTTCTGTCCGGATCGTTGAAGACATAGGGATTCGGCACGGCGTAGACATCAAATGAGGTCACGGGGCCGGCGGCGGCAGATACCGGTGGCGTCCTGTTGTAGTCGCCGCTCTCCAGCTCCGACAGGTCATTGACCAGCGTACCGTTC
>CAZVSL010000284.1:0-8103 GCA_964629935.1 uncultured Calditrichaceae bacterium
GCGGAGGCGGCGATTTGTGAATAATGCAGGTTAGCTCAACGAAGATGAGCATGCAATTTTTTGATTTTATTTACAGGCTGAACAAATAATGAACCTAAAAGCCTGGATTTCAGCCTTCAGACTGCGGACTTTGCCGCTGGCCACTGCCGGGATTGTGCTGGCTAGCTTTCTGGCTGCAGCCGAGCAGTCATTTCAGTGGCAGGTGGCAGCCCTTGCTCTGTTGACGGCGGTCTTGTTGCAGGTACTTTCCAATCTCGCCAACGACTACGGTGACAGCATCCACGGCGCGGATACCGAGACGCGCATCGGGCCACGCCGGGCCACAGCGTCGGGCAGTATTTCGGCCAGAGCCATGCGCAACGCAATCCTGATGCTGGTGACGCTGTGTCTGGTCAGTGGTTACATGTTGATTCGGAATGAGAGCATCTATTTTCATCTGGCCGGCCTTGCGGCCATAGCGGCGGCGGTGGCTTATACAGTGGGTCCGCGGCCTTACGGTTACGTCGGTCTGGGCGATCTTTTTGTGTTCTTCTTTTTCGGCCTGGTCGCTGTTTGTGGCGCCTACTATTTGCATACGCACACGTTGAATTACGGTGTGTTGTTGCCGGCCGCATCCTGCGGGTTTTTCTCTGTGGCCGTGCTCAATATCAACAACATTCGCGACATGCAATCTGACCAGCAAGCAGGCAAGATAACTTTGGCAATTCGCCTGGGTCCTGAGCGCGTGCGGCTTTATCACTGGAGTCTGCTGTTGGCCGGCGTGATTTGCGCTGCACTATTTATTCTTATCCAATTTCATAGCTACTGGCAGTGGTTGTTTCTGCTCACTCTTCCGCTGTTCTGGATGAACGGTTTGGGTGTGGCGCGGAAGAGCGCTGCACAGCTTGATCCTTATTTGAGGCAGATGGCTATTTCCACGTTGTTATTTGCACTGAGCTTCGGTCTTGGGGGCCTGCTCTGAGCATGCACGCCGACTATCGGAAGTTCAGGTTGAGATTTATCCGTCCCATGGGCACCTCGCGCGGTACACTCTATGAGCGCGATACATTTATTGTTGGTCTATCCCGTGCTGACAACAGGATCGGCTTTGGCGAATGCGCTCCGCTGCCTGGTTTGAGTCCGGATCACCGGTCTGATTTCATCGACAAACTTAGCTCCGTTTGTACCCAAATGAACTCGGGTCAGGCAGTCGCGGACCTTGACCTCACAGCATGGCCATCCATTCATTTTGGCGTTGAGACGGCCATGCTGGCTTTAGAGAGCGAAATCCCGGGCGTGCTTTTTGAATCTGGTTTCACGCAGGGCAGGCGGGCGCTTGCAACCAACGGCCTGGTGGTCATGGCTGATTCCCCGGATATGCTGCGTCAGGTTGAAAACAAGGTTGCTGCGGGATTTCGCTGTATCAAGATCAAGGTCGGCGCTTTGGATTTCGAGGATGAGTGCAGCTTGCTGGCAGAAATACGGCGCCGGTATCCGGCAGACGCCATCGAGCTGCGTTTGGATGCCAATGGCGCCTTTGCTGCCGATGCTGCTCCGGACCGTCTCGACCGTCTGTCGCAATTTACCATTCACTCGCTCGAGCAACCTATCAAGCCCGGTCAGTGGCAGACCATGGCACAAATCTGTCGCGAGAGTCCCATCGCCATCGCACTGGATGAGGAGCTGATCGGCATCGATGACAGGGAGGGAAAGCAAGCGCTATTGCAAGCTATCCGGCCCAAGTATATCATCCTGAAACCGACCTTGCTGGGTGGCTTCGCTGCTGCCCGCGAGTGGATCGAAGCGGCGCAACCGCTGGCAATTGGCTACTGGGTCACCTCAGCGCTGGAATCCAATATTGGGCTGAACGCCATCAGCCAATGGACTGCCACTTTGGCCACCGAAATGCCGCAAGGCTTGGGTACGGGCAGGCTTTTTGAAAAAAATTTTCCTTCGGCTTTGCAGCTTCAAAATGGTAGCCTGCGTTTTGTACCGCTTCACAGTTCTTCTCGATACAGCCGATTCTCGGAACTCACACTGGTCTGAGACAAGGGTATGAGCGCTTTTGCGGGACTGACTATAAACGGGAAGTTCTACTCACGTGGCTGGCTTGTCGAGAACTTCGGAAGTCTGGCGCCGGCAGGGTTTAGCGATACAGAGTTTAGAACCCTGACCTTCTGCGGACGCTGGTTGGCCGGGGACGATGAATTTCCCATCGAGACCTCCGGCTCAACCGGCAGCCCGAGGACGACTATTGTCACGCGCCAGCAGATGACTTTGAGCGCGCGCATGACGGCCGAAGCAATCGGCCTGCAGGCCGGTCAGCGTGCGCTTGTGTGTCTGTCGTCCAACTACATCGCCGGCCTGATGATGCTGGTGCGCAGCATGGTTTTGGGCCTTGAGCTGACAGTAGTGGAACCGGCAAGCAATCCATTCCTGACATTGCCTGACGACCTGCGTTTCGATTTCACAGCTCTGGCGCCGATGCAGCTTCAGGCTATCTTGGCTGCCACGGCAGCGCATCGCGCCATACTTTCTAAAATGAAAGCTGTGCTGGTGGGCGGCGCCCCGATGCCGTTCTCTTTGGAGCAAGCCGTGCAGAGTATCCAGGCGCCCGTCTATCACACATTCGGGATGACGGAAACCGTCAGTCACATCGCATTACGCCGTGTGAACGGCAGCGCGCGCAGCGAAGATTACACCGTGCTTGCCGGCGTCCAAATCGGCCAGGATGAACGCGGCTGCCTGACCATTCGCTCAGCGCTTGCAGGAAAAGATGCCATCGTTACCAATGATATTGTAAAGCTTACGTCCGACCGCAGTTTTCTCTGGCTGGGACGGTTTGACAACATCATAAACAGCGGCGGCGTCAAAGTACAGCCGGAAAAGATCGAGCAGGCGATGGCCCGGGTGTTTGCTAGCGGCGATTTTGCGGAGCTGGCGCAGCGGGCTTTTTTCGTGGCTGGTTTGCCTGATGAGCAACTCGGTGAAAAAGTTGTTGTTATTATGGAAGGTGAGGCAGTTGATGCTAACGTGCAGGCCGGGATGAGACATAGATTAGACGAGATGCTTTCACCCTTTGAATTGCCGAAGCGGTTCTACGGCTTGTCCCGTTTCATCCGGACCCGGACAGGAAAAATTGACCGCCGGCAAACGCTCGAATTGCTGCAACGGCAACTTGATTAGGAAATCATCCCAAGACCAGCCCCAAAAAAATGGGCCTTTTGAGCAAAAATCCATTGCAGATTCACCACGATATTGTAAAAAGTATTTAGAGCGTCCTTCTCATTCTGCCAAAGATACTCACCCTGGCATCACCATTTGGGCTAAGCACGTTGATGGTCACAGTGGTGTCCTCTCCCTCGATATCGCCCGGACTTGAATTTGTCACCCTGACGCGAAATTGCGTCGCTGCTCGTGAACGGGTGTCATCCAACTGCACGTTCGAGTCTCCCGTCACCGAGCCGTTGTTGACACTGACCTGGACGAGTGTGCCCTGTACCAGCGGATTGCGATTCTCATCGCTAACCCGAAAGTCTATGGTGACCGACTCATCCGGGCCAAGGTCAAAAGTCGTGGGGTTGACATCAGCGATGACAGTGGTGCCGGAAAAGAGCACGACATTTTCTGCATAGATTTGTTGATGATTCTCATCCTGGGTCTGCGCCGTGATCAAGGCATAGCCTCTTTCTGCAAAATATGGCGGCAGGTTATTCGGATTGAGAATGCGCAATTGACTGAAATTGATGCCAGGCGGCGCCGGCGCTGCAGAAAGCAAGGTCACCGATGCCGTACCCAACGAATCCGTGGTCGATGAACCCTGGATAATGCCGCCAGTGGAGAAGAATTGTACTGCCGTGCCCGGCGGTACCGGATTGGAGAACTTATCGCCGACAAATGCCGTCATCTGATTTTCAAGGCCAAACGTCTTGATGCCGGCAAAATTGACTCTTTCCACACCGAGACCAAAGTGGTCCTGGTCTGGCAGCCAGCCATTGATGGCAATGGGCACAGGCTCGGATTGTATGCTTGTCCCCACAACTTCCGCGATGATCTGCACGGTACCGGCAACGGTGCCGCTGTTCAGGGTGGTCGTTGCGCGGCCGCTATTGCTGGTCAAGGCAGAGTCGGGCGAGACAAATTCCTCGCCCCCCGGTCCGCTGATGATGCGAAAGAAGACTGTGGCCTGGTGGTCAAGATCAATGGGAACACCGTTGTTGTCTCGCACCTCAAAGGTAAGATCAGTGGTTTCGTTGCCGCCGGAGCGCTTGACAAAGACTTTCGGCCGCTGTACAGTCAGAAGCACCACGTTTGAGGCCGGGCCGCTCTCACCAGACGTGCCGCCGGTTTCTTCAATCTCGACGTCAGGCAGTGGCGTATTCTGGCCATTGCGCACCGCCACCGTCAGCGTTGTCTCCTGGAAGCCATTTTTGGTGAAAGACAGAACAACCAGAACAGCGACCGTATCGTCGAGTTGCGCCTCCAGGCTGTATTCGCCGTTTTCATCAGTGACTGCTGTTTCGGCGAACGCATTCGAACGTACCAGTACGCCCTCCACGGGTCTTGAGGTGCTGGCATGGATCACCCGGCCCTGGATCAGGGCGGCGTCACCTGGCGCGATGGGGTTGTCGGTGCAACCTATATTGATATAGGCTATCAACAAAAAAGGGAAGAGAATGAATGAAACAGGATTGATTCGATAGTTCATGACACCTTCTGAGCATCTTTCTTGTGGAGTTATTAACGACTGTTAAGTACGTTCTAGTGTCATGTTTCGCGGAGCCTGAGGCGTGCCTGGTTTGGCTACTTGAGATGAGTATTTTGGTCAGGGTGGCGCAACATCCGCGGAGAGCGTTCTCAATTTTGAATTTGCCTTTGGTGTTTCAGTTTTTTATATTTTATCTTTAACAAGCGAACAGACTATAGAATCCGGAGGAGATTTTATGCCGTTTCTCGATCCAAAATATCAAAAGGCTGCGGAACTCCGAGTCAAACGACGTCCGAAACAGTTGGCGGTGGTAGATCAGGGTGGCTGCACAGGCTGCATGGTCTGCGTGGATTTCTGCCCGGTGGATTGTATCGAGCTGGTGCCGGGCCCGGATCCGGATAATCCTTCAGTTCATAAACTGGTTGAAATAGATTTGCCAAGGTGTATTGGCTGCACATTGTGTGCAAAATATTGTCCGTGGGAAACCATCGAGATGTTTGAGTTTGATGATGCCTATGCTATTGCGCCCGAATGGACCTTGCGCGACATTGTAGAGAAGCAGTGGGAGCGCGAACCGGTTCAGCAGGAGCAACCACGCCGGCCGCGGCGGCGGGACCGAGAGAAGGGCGCGGTCAGTTGATTGGCATGTCAGCAAAAAAATCAGATTGCCAGCGTGCACAGCTCGCTGGCATTTTTTTGCAGCAGGCGGGCGAATTGACGCGCTCCGGTATGAAGAAATTCTTGATTAGTCAGAGGAAGGACACACAGTGAAATCCAGCGATACGGGCAAGAAACGGAAACGAATTCTAACCGGCGACCGGCCTACCGGCAAGTTGCACCTGGGCCATTATGTTGGCACATTAGCCAACCGCGCGCGGCTGCAGGATGATTATGAGGTATTCTTGCTGGTGGCCGATTACCACATGCTCACCACACGCAGCGGTAAAGAGTATATCGATGAAGTGGCAACAAACGCGCGTGAGGTGGTGATGGACTATTTGAGCGTCGGCATCGACCCGGAAAAAACAACCATCTATGTGCAGTCTCTGGTGCCGGAAGTCGCTGAGATCTTTCTGATTTTGTCCATGCTGGTGACAGTACCCCGCTTGCAGCGCGTGCCGACTCTCAAAGAGGTGATGGCAGCTCAGGATATCGAAAATCCATCAGCGGGGTTATTAACCTATCCGGTGCTGCAAGCGGCCGATATCCTGATCGTTCGCGCAAACCTTGTGCCCGTGGGCAAAGACCAGGAGTCGCACATTGAAGTGTGCCGGGAGATTGCCAGACGCTTCAATACGCAATATGGTCCTGTTTTTCCGGAGCCCGATGCTCTCATCGGTGATGTCACCACGCTCGTGGGCACGGATGGAAAAGCGAAAATGAGCAAGAGTCTGAACAATACGATTTTTCTTTCTGACGATGAAGAAGTCGTGCGCCAGAAAGTGATGAGCATGTACACAGATCCCACCCGATTGCGCGCCAGCGATCCCGGCCATGTCGAAGGCAATCCGGTATTTATTTATCACGATGCTTTTAACGACAATAAGGCTGAGGTGGATGAATTAAAGGAGCGTTATCGCACCGGCAGGGTGGGCGATGTCGAAGTGAAAAAGCGGCTGATTGCCGCGCTCAACAAATTCCTGTCTCCTGTGCGGGAAAGCCGTGCGCATTACCAGAAACGGCCGGAGCTTATAGACGAAATAATTCACAACGGTACTGAAAAGGTGACCAAAGAGGGCCGGGAAACCGTACGCTTGATGCGGGAAGCAATGGGTATGACTTATTTCAAGCGATGAGCTATGCAGATGCTTTTGTTTGGGAGTGAATAGCCATGGCGACTATTGAGTGGCGACAAAAGCAAGTTGACTTCTCAAAATTGTCCGAACCACAATTGACAGCACAAGATGCACGGGACCTCGAGCATGGTATTTTCCTTTTTAACAGCGGTAGGTTCTGGGAGTCACATGAAGCCTGGGAGGAAGTCTGGAAGCGTCATGCTGACGATAATCGAATTTTCTTTCAAGGTTTGATACAGGTAGCCGCAGGATTGCACCAGCTACAGCGGTCTATCTACCACGGTACGGATAAACATTTGCGCAACGCCCTTTGGAAATTAAGACCCTTTCTTCCGCTTTGCCTGGGCATCGATATACGCCATCTCGTAGATGCAACCGAAAAGCTGCATCAGGAAGTTCGGCGTCTTGGTGCGGAAAACATAGATCAGATCCACCACTCGCTCTTCCCCGCAATTCAGAAGAAGGAATAGGCCACTCCTTTTACAGGAAGCGAGACCATGAGACAATCAGCTATGCTTGTTTTGGTGTTCGCCGCGGTTTGTGCAACGCTTGCGGGCTGCACGCGTTCAGGTGTGTCACATGACAGCGAAATCGGACCTTCACTGCCTTCCAGCGAGTTGAAAAACCAGATCAAGCGAGTGGAGAGATCTGTAATTGGCGTGAATGCGAAGATTCGATATGATATCCATACTTATGAATATGCGCTGGAAGACGGCCATGTCATTCCAGACTCGAACAGCCCGGTGGGCTACCTTCTGCGCCGCCAGGGGGCAAATGGCGGCATCAGAGTTGAGCGGGACGAACGCATGTTGTCCGGCGGCGGCGTCATTCTTGGCCGTAACCTTGATTTGCACAGGTATGTGATTTTGACCAGCAGCCATCTGGTTTCACCGCGGGACACGACAAATATTTACTATGTCGACGAGCAGGGCGCGAAGACCGATGTGTTGTTTCAACGACAAATCGTGACGGAAGTGGATATCTCAGTTCGGGGCGTTGAGAACTGGCGTGTGAACGCAAATATTATCGCCAATGATCCCATTGATGATCTGGCGCTGATTCTGGCTGAAACAGAACGGAACCTCGGGCCGGCGTTTCCGAATGAGCCAGACTATGAAACCGGTCTCAGTTGGGGCGACTGGGTTTTTCTGTTTGGCTATCCGCGGGAGATTAAGCAAATGACCGGCGGCTGGGTTAGTGAGTCACCTTATGGCGGAACGTTTGCCGTGGATGCCGTTGTCCGGTTTGGATTCTCCGGCGGGCCCATCTTTGCCGTCTCTGCCGATGGCCAGCGCCTTTCATTGGTTGGCCTTGTCAAGAGCGTGCCGAGCAGCCATCTTGATTATATCTCGCCGGATCTGACCTTGCCTGTGGGGTATGGATTGCGCCGGGAAGATCTGCCGAAGCTAACGGTCAGGCGCCAGGTCATGGTTGAGTATGGCGCTGCCTATTGTGTCAACGCCAGACGCATACGCCAATTTCTTCGCGCCACCCGGACAACTCTGGAGGATCTGTCTGTAAGACTCGATGACAAGTATTTCTAGCCTGGATTATTCATGCAACGTAAGGTTAATACGTTGGGTGTTCAGCCTTTAGGGGGTGTGAAAATAACTTGGTGAA
>CAZVSL010000285.1:0-8066 GCA_964629935.1 uncultured Calditrichaceae bacterium
CCCGCCACATCTTAAAACATTTCGTGACGGTTGGCGTACATTGCGTTTTTTCTTGTTATCCAGCCCACGCTGGTTATTTTTCTATCCCGGTGTGGTTCTTGTTCTGTTAGGATGTCTTGGTTATGGAATCGCAATACCGGGATTCACGATCTCGGGCATAAGACTTGATGCACATACATTATTATACTCCAGCCTTGCCATTCTCTTGGGTTATCAGGCTATCATTTTTGCTGTTTTTGCTAAAACGTTCGCAATAATTGAAGGACTATTTCCGGATGACCCCCGAATCACTCATTTTTATAAAATCGTTAATTTGGAGAAAGGGTTGTTAATTGGCACGGGAGCGCTAATTAGTGGTTTGATTCTGCTGTTGATAATTTTTAATCATTGGCGTTTGGCCGATTTTGGAGACCTGTACTATCCCATGACGATGCGGTGGGCAATCCCGGGAGTAACCCTTACCGCACTTGGCTTTCAAACCATTCTCGCGAGTTTCTTCGCCAGCATTTTGGCAATGGGCAGGGATTAGTGCTGCCGGCATAATCCAATCAGAATCCGCTATGTTCATATCTACTAAGTTCACCACGAGTGTAGTTTCCTGGATCGAAAAGAAGAAACTGGGGTTACTGCTAGGTTTCTCAATTCTTTACTTTGTCGTTACATACTTGATTGCTTCTCAAAGATTGATGTGGAATGACGAACTTCATACCTACTATATTACGCGACTTCCTGGATTTTCCGATGTCTGGTCTGCTTTGCTGACCGGGGCAGAACAACTTCCCCCTTTTTTCTATGTTGTAACACGCTTATCAGTTACGCTCTTTGGCGAAAACCAACTGGCAATTCGCCTTCCCGCATTAATTGGATTCTGGGGGATGTGTCTGTGTCTGTACCGATTTGTCAGCAAGCACACATCCCCATTGTATGGTCTCATCGCCATGCTTTTCCCGCTAATCATCGACGTCTATTCGTACTCCTTCGAGGGCAGGCCGTATGGGATGCTACTAGGATTTGGCGGCCTCGCATTAATTTCTTGGCAAACGGCCACCGAGGGTTCGCATCGTAAAATTGCTCTTGCCGGAATCGCATTGAGCCTGGCAGCGGCTATTGCCATCCATTACTATGCCGTATTGCTACTTTTTCCACTAATGCTGGCAGAAATTGTACGCACACTTTCTCGACGGAAGACAGATTTATGCGTCTGGGCAATGATGTTGCTCGGCCTTGTGCCTCTATTGTGCGTTATCCCCCTAATAAAACAGGCAGCAACCTATTCAAGTGGTTTTTGGACCGAATTCGGCTGGAACTCAATCCAGACTTTTTACTTTTATCAATTCGCCCCAGCGATTCTACCAATTCTCGCCTTGCTCATTTTGACAGCGATGGATGCGTGGATACGACCAAACTGGAGAGCAAATTCAGAAAAACGGATTGCCGGCCGCTTCCCACTTCATGAACTCATTGCATTGCTTGGGCTTATTCTCACACCCGTGGTAGCGCTGATCGCAGCTTTCCTGGTTACGGGAGCCTTCACTGACCGCTATGTTCTTCAAGCAAGTATAGGGATGAGCGCACTCATCGCAGTAGGGATGGCCGGACTGTTCAACAATCGCGCCCATCTCGCAGTAGTGTTCATTTTTCTAATAGGTATTGGATTCTTAGCCCGCGGTGTTAATATTGCTAACCTTGTCAAGAATGATGTAAAAGATCTTGAAGCCACGGTTTCGCTTATGCAATCCGAGTGCCGGGAAGATTTGCCGATTGTCCTATCGGATAGTCATATATTTACCAAGCTCTCATACTACGGCCCACCGGAAGTGGCTACACGACTGCTTTATCTTGCAGACCCCGATGCCTCCCTGCGCTATCTCGGTCACAACAGCGTCGAAAAGGGAATGCTCGATTTGTTAAAACCGTGGTTTAATTTGAATGTGCAGGAATATGATGCTTATCGCAATGCACACCATCGATTTTACCTGTATGGAGACCCGGAACATTTCTTAAACTGGGTGATGCGGGATTTGCAGGTTAGTGGTCAAGATCTGCAGTTGAAAGGACAGAATCAAGAAATGCTTCTGTTCCTGGTTGACGGACAAAAGAATCCTCAAAAAACAGCATCTATCCAACCGCTGAGATGACGATCCATTGATATCCAAAAAGGAAGTTGCTGCATGACTTGGGTCAACAATCTATTATCGGGCCTAACTATAATCATAACAAGATTTCGAACAATTCTCCGGGGCGGGAAGGAATGGCTCCCGGTGCTCATCTTGGTGGTTCTCAGCACTATCAGTTGGCTGCCGCGTATGGATGGCCCGCTCGATTTACGCTGGGATGGCGGCACATATTATGTTCTGGGCACCTCCCTTGCGGAAGGAAATGGTTATCGATTGTTAAATGAACCCGGAGAAATTCAATCAATTCAGTATCCCCCTCTTTTTCCGGCAATTATTGCCTTCCATCAATGGGTGTGCGGAACCAGCGATCCAAATGTTGTGGGGTATTGGATGCGATGGACTTTTTTCTTCTGTTTTTTAGCGTATATACTAGCCATATATCACATGGCCAGGCATTATCTGCCAATACGGTTCGCTTTTATTGTGGCGCTGCTTTGTCTGCTGAACCTGCACACGTATTACGTGTCTGATCTTTGTTTCCCTGAAATTCCTTTCGCCTTGATAACTGTGTTATTTGTTATTATTCATAAAAAAACAAGCAACAATCGTGGGCTTGCTATTACTGGTTTTTTAGGGATCTCCGCTTATTTGTTAAGAACACTGGGCATCGCCCTGTTAGCCGCATGGATTGCAGAAAGCCTTTTCAATAAAGAGTTTAAAAAAACAGCTATCCGCTTCGTTATAGCGATGATTCCGTTGATAGGCTGGTTATCTTATATTCATTTTGTAGAATCCAGCAAGGAATATAAGAACCCGGAATATGCTTACCAGCGCGCTGATTACTTGTTTTATAATGTCAGTTATACTACAAACCTATCACTAAAAGACGCTTTTAGCCCTGAATTGGGATATGTCTCAACCGAACAGATCGTGCAACGAGTTATTCAGAACACACTAAAGATGCCGTTTAATTTGGGGGAAGCAGTTAGTACATCAAGAACAGTATGGGAACTCCCCTGGGGAATTACTGAAATGCCTTTCCCTGTGGCAACACCCTGGCCCGTACATCTTATTCTGCTTGTACTGGGAGCGCTAATTTTAGGCGGTATCATTGTTCAACTGATAAACCGAGAGTGGTTCATTGCAATCTACGTTTTAGTTTACATCGCAGGTTTATCGCTTGCGCCATGGCCAGGTCAGATGAACCGATACCTGGTTCCTCTGGCGCCCTTTTTAGCCCTGGCGTTGGTCAAAATGCTTCAGGTTATTCATTTATGGTCAAAAGGTATACGCCACGGAAGCTGGAAAAAAGCAGTTTGGCGCCTGGGCGGGCTGTTGCTAACTGCAGTATTAACACAGCAAACTCTTACTTTTTTTGTCGCCTTTACAAGATGGCACAAGCCAGTGGTCTACCATGACTTAAATGGAAACAAAGTTCATTACAATTTATTCTTCTACCATGACAGGTATCGAGCGCTGGATACAGCATTGGATTGGCTAAAAACACAAGCAAATCCCGATGATATTGTGGCGGCGTCAATGCCGCAATGGGTGTACCTTAGAACCGGATTAAAAGCGGTCATGCCTCCGTTTGAAACTGATCCGGAAAAAGCCCGGCAGCTATTGGATTCGGTACCGGTCAGTTATCTGATCGTGGATAAAGATCATACCCGGAAGTACTCTCTTCCCATAGCGCAGAATTCACCGCAACACTGGCAACGAGTTTATTCAGTCCCGGTGATTGCAGAGAAAGCAGAGGGGGAACCAGAAGGGGATCTGGAGATTTATGAACGGAAAGAGACACCCGTCTTACCTGGAGGATAGAGAGCTCTTTGAATAACAGAAAAACGCATTACAAGATATTATCTCCAGACGTATCGGTTTCAATTGTTATTGCAACGCTTGATCGACCGAAAGAGTTGCGCGAGTGTTTGAGGTGTCTGGCAAGTCAAAAGACACCCCGCAAGGTCGAGGTGGTCGTTGTGGATAATCACCCTGAATCCGCCCTGACCCCTCCGGTTGTCGCCGAATTCCCTGGTGTAAGATTGGTCGCCGAATCACGACGGGGGTTGGCTTATGCCCGTAACAGAGGTATTATAGAAAGCAAAGGCGATATTATTGTCACCACTGACGATGACGTCAGGATGCCGGCTGACTGGCTGGAAGAATTAATCGCACCCTTTAATCGAACTGATGTTATGGTGGTAACCGGCAACACGCTGCCATTAGAACTTGAGACCGGGGCCCAAAAGTTGTTCGAACTTTATGGCGGTCTTGGGAAAGGCAGCTACCCAAAGATTGCTGATCGCGAGTGGTTTCGAAAATTTAAATCAGCTGTGCCGACTTGGGAGTTGGGGGCGACAGCGAACGCAGCTTTTCGGGCTACAATATTCAAAGATCCTCAGATCGGTTTAATGGATGTCGTACTTGGCCCCGGAACTCCAACGGGGGTAGGTGAAGATACGTACTTGTTTTATAGAGTGCTTAAAACCGGATTTACGATAGTTTATAATCCGGAAGCTATTGTCTGGCACCTACATCGCAGAGACATGAAGGGGTTACGTCGGCAATTATATGACTACAGCAAGGGGCATGTCGCCTATCATTTAACAACTCTGATTCAAGATCATGACATCAGAGTGCTACCCTATTTGCTGGCGCGGCTTCCTGCAGTGCATCTTATTCGAATTTTGAGACGGATATGCGGGAAAAGCAAATATCCTTTGAGTTTGATTTCATTGGAAATAGCCGGGAATTTGGTCGGGCCATGGTCGCTATGGCGTTCGAACCGGCGTGCTAAACGAGACGGAAGAAGCGGACCTTGGTTACCGTCTAACACTAAAATTGTCAATTCTGAAAAAAAGTAAAGCACCCTCTACCACACAAAAAATCTGTAATGAAATTGGCTTTAAAATACCTCTTTATCACAGTGTTTTTAGTATCTTCCGTTGCAGCTCAAACAAGTATTACTATTGATGCGGGTAGTACAATAAAGGATGTTTCTCATCGTCCGGTTGGCATTAACATGAATTACCTGATCGATGATGATGCCTACCTGAATCCTTCGACTCCAACAGAATCAGCCCTGAAAAACATGGGAGTAAAATTTCTACGTTATCCCGGCGGTGAAAAATCGGACAACTATTTATGGTCAGTTTCCCCATTTACGAGAGCTGATCCGCATTTTGCATTAAAAGGCAACTGCAGCTGGCCAAATACTGATCCAAGATTTTCAGATGACCAGCTTACCCCAAAATCCACAACACTTGATTTCGATGAATTTATGGTTGTGTGCCAAAATATTGGCGCCGAACCTCTTATTGTGGTAGCTGGTGATGCTCATTATTATAACGACGATGGATGCGGCTTGTATATAACATTGGACGAAATAGTTGAAAATGCAAGTGAGTGGGTAAGATATGCTAATGTTATCAATAATTATAACATCAAGTATTGGATGATAGGAAATGAATCCTGGAACTTAGCAGCCTATGATGATCCTCCTACAGCCTCTCAATATACGAATGATTTTGTAGCCATAGCTTCAGCCATGAAAAGCGTTGACCCAACAATCAAGGTTGTAGCCAATTCGCAAGAAGGTAGTTGGGCAAACACGCTGTTATCAAATTCAGATGCTATTGCCAATTTGGACGTAATCGCTATCAGCAACTACCCGATTAATGGGTGGTCGAAGGGCTATGATAATTACAGAAAAAGCACTCCAAATTTTGTAAGCAAACTTACGAGTGTAATTCGTTCTATAAATAACCATGCTCCCGAATCAGGAATAAAAGTAATGGCTTCAGAATACAGTCCGATTGACTGGTCGGGCTCGTGGGAGAATTCGAATGATCTGGGCCACGCCTTGGTGGCGTTTCAAATGATTGGTGATATGTTAGAAATTCCAGAGTTAGACAATGCATATTTTTGGAACACACGTTGGGTTTATGAAAGTTGGCCTATTTTTAATGCACTGGATTTTGACGGGAACATGAATGCCGTTGGATTGGCAATATCTGTTTGGGGAAATCATTTGTTAGATGAGCTGGTCTCATCAAGTGAAACAAGGTCAATTCGCAGTTTTTCCAGCAAAGATAAAACTGGTAAATTATTGAACATTTTTTTGATCAACAAAGAAACAAGCAGCAAGAATGTAGTAGCTCAGGTTAGTAACTTTTCAGATATCAACCAGGCAAGTATCAGCACCTATGAATTTACCGGCACTTCTGTTGAGGATGACAACCCGACTTTTCAGCAAGTTAGCGACTTGATGACATCTACAACAGCCAATTCAATATCATTAACGCTCTCACCACTTTCAGTCTCAGTGATTTCAATAGATTCCGCCGGTGGTACACCCGTGCTCTCGTTTCCGGCCGATCAGTCTATAGAACAAGCAACAACTCTAACCCTTGGCTGGCGTGAGGTACAAAGCATCTCTTCCTATCAGGTACAAGTGTCCACAACTTCTGATTTTTCAAATCTCATTGTCGATGAGACCGCAATTTCAAGCACCTCGCTAGAAATAACCGAACTGAATACTTGCACTACATACTACTGGAGAGTGCGGGCTGCAAATGCGGCTGGAACCAGCGATTGGTCAGATGGTTGGAGTTTCACAACTGTTATCGTAGTACCGGCCGCAACCACGCTTGTCTCTCCTATCGATGGAGAGACGGGTGTAGAAATCAACCCAACATTAGCTTGGAATACTTCATTTTGCACTGATTCCTATCATTTGCAAATAGCTACTGACTCAGACTTTTCAACAGTCGTAATGAATCAAGATAGTGTTATGGATACATCTTTTCCGGTCAGCGGGCTCTCAAATTACACAACATACTATTGGCGTGTTAACGCAACCAATAGCGCCGGGACCAGCGATTGGTCGAGTGTCCGGAGCTTTACGACAATTCCGGCAGTTCCAGCCGCCCCGGCGCTCGTATCTCCGGCGGACGGTGAAACAGGGGTACAAATAAATCCAATATTAACTTGGCATGCGGCATCCGGTGCGTCATCCTACCAATTGCAAGTATCAACTTCTCCTTCTTTTTCAGATCCCTTTCTAGTTCAGGATAAAATCACTGAAACATCATTTACCGTAAGTGGGCTTTTAAACAATACCAGATACTATTGGCGAGTCAATGCGATGAACGAAGGAGGTACCAGCGATTGGTCAACTATATGGCAATTTACTACTATTGTAGCTCCACCTGCCGCTCCAATTCTGAACTCTCCTCCTGATAGTGCAACGGGGATTTCCGTGAACCCGACCTTAGTCTGGAATCCATCAGATGGAGCCTCTTCCTATCGATTACAAGTGGCAACAATTTCTGACTTTGTAACCACAATAATTGATGAGAGTGCAATTACAACAAATTCATTCCAGGCTACTGGATTGGAGAATAGCACACAGTATTTTTGGCGTATCAATGCCACAAATGAGGGCGGCACAAGTGATTGGTCAACTGTTTGGAGCTTTGTGACTGACTTCCCTACATCTGTCGAGCAAATCAGCCGCGAAATACCAAACAATTTTAAGCTCGGCCAAAACTATCCAAACCCATTTAATCCAACCACGACAATCGACTTTGATTTGCCAAAAGCTGGTTTCGTAACGCTGAAGGTTTATAATACAATCGGTCAAGAAGTAGTAACGCTGGTTTCTAAAAGCTTACAAGCAGGTAAATATAGTGCTGTACTTAACGCAAGTAATCTTGCCACTGGCGCCTATCTCTATAAACTTCAATTTGGTTCTTTATTACAAATAAAAAAAATGACACTGGTACGATAGTATCAAACCTGACCAATATGCGAGCTTTTTTCTTACCCGGGAAATTCATAAACTCGGCTTGGTCCTGCGGTAAGACTTCAACAAACATGGCCTTAGCGGGATAGTGCCCTGATATATGAATTTTTCAGTTAGCTCCGCTGTTGTTGAGCGGAGAC
>CAZVSL010000286.1:0-8060 GCA_964629935.1 uncultured Calditrichaceae bacterium
AGCAGAAGCGCTGCGCATCCCGAGTCTGCCTTTCGCAGTTGGCGTCTATCTGCCGGTTGGGACGCTGACGCCAATTTTCCTTGGCGGCATGCTTCGTCTCTGGCTTGAAAGAAGGGCAGCGGATGCTGAAGACGCATCTTCCCGGCGCGAGCGCGGTGTGCTGTTCGGCTCAGGTCTGGTTGGCGGCGAGGGTTTGCTGGGGATAGGCATTGCCGCAGCCGCATTTCTGCAGGACACCCCGCCAAAAGGCTTTGGTTTCGACTGGGCAGGTGCAGCGGCGCCGTTTGTTGCGCTGGCCGGCCTGGGTTTGCTGGTTTTGGCCTTCGTGCGCATTTGCCTTGATAAGAAATAAGCCAGGGCACAGTTTTTCGCTGTGCTGCAATATCTGATGTTTACCACGATTCTTTTAGACGAACCATGAAAAGCACGCGCCTGATCGTCTGTTTGGGTACGCTTGGACTTTTTCTGCTGCACAACAACTTCTGGAGCTGGCAGCCGGATCTGACGCTCTTGTTGAATCGCCTGCCGGTGGAGTTGGTGTACCGGCTGCTGTGGGTCGTGGCCTCCATGGCAGTGCTCTGGCTGGCGCTCCGCGGCTGGTGGAGAGAATCGAGATGAGCCCCGTTATCCTTTCCGGCGTCTTCTTCCTGTATCTCATGGTGCTGGTGGTCATTGGTGTCATCAGCTACCGTCTCGGCGCTGGCTCGGCGGAAGACTATTTCATGGCCGGCCGCAGTTTTGGTACGTTCGTGTTGTTTATGTCGCTGTTTGGCACAAATGTTACTGCCTTCGCGCTCATCGGTATGCCCGGCATCGCTTATCACGCCGGCATTGGCGTGTTCGGATATTTTGGCGCGATTGGCGCTTTCGTCACTCCGCTTTCCTTTGTTCTCATCGGCTACCCAATTTGGCGGCTGGGAAAGTTACACGGCTACCTGACGCCCGCCGAAATGTTTGGCGACCGCTGGCAATCGGATCTCATTTCCTACCTGATTTTTGGGCTGCTGATCCTCTATACCGTCCCTTATTTGATAATCGGCGTCATGGGCGGCGGTATCGCAATCGCAGCGTTGAGCGATGGTGCGGTTTCTTATGCTCTGGGCGCAGCTTTCGTTACCGGCGTCACGGTGATCTATACGAGTCTGGGTGGCATGCGTGGCACAGCCTGGACCAATGTGTTCCAGGGGCTGATATTCATGAGCTTCCTGCTGGTAGCGAGTTTTGGCATCATGCATCAACTTGGCGGTCTTGAAACGCTAAGCAATCGTCTTGTCCGGGAAGCGCCACAGTTATTAGGAAAGCAGCATCCACGGCTCGCCCCGGGAATCTGGGCGAGCGGGTTTCTGGTGGGGCCGCTCAGCGTCATTGCATTTCCGCACATTTTCCTGCGGCTGATGACAGCACGCAGCTCGCTGGCTCTGCGGCGCACCATTATGATTTATCCTGTCGCTCTGGTCTTGCTCTACGTCCCCATCACTATGATAGGCGTTTGGGGCGCTCTGGACATTACCGGCCTGGTTGGAAAGGAATCTGACGGAATCTTGCCGCTGCTGGTGGAGAAGCACTTGCCGGTTTGGCTGAGCGCCGTGGGCCTGGCAGCTATTCTTGCGGCTGTCATGTCCAGTCTGGACGGCCAGATTCTGACCATTTCAACCATGATTGCTGCGGATATCTTTGCACACAAGAGTCATAAGGCCGTACCGCTGGTGGGCAGAATCGGCGTCATCGTTATCGCGCTCATCGCCTTTGTGATTGCTCTGTATCGCCCGGCTGGAATTTTCGATATTTCGATCTATGCCTTTAGCGGCTATACGTTGATGGTACCCGTGATGGTCGCCGGTTTATTCTGGCGGCGTTCCACTGCGGCGGGTGCAGCGGCTGGCATGGCAGTCGGGCATGGTTTGCTCGCCGCATATTATTTGGGTCTTGAGTATCCCACCTTTGGCGCGTTTCCGGTGCTGGTCTGCCTTATCGCAGAAGTCGCCGTAATGTATGCGGTCTCGCTGGCGTCGGTTCCGCCGCCTCTCAGAGTAGTCGAACGTTTTGCCGACCCATTTGGCAGTGTCGAAAAGAGCGCTCCTGTGGCGCAAGCCGAGCGTGTCCAATCTCATGAAGTGGGCTGAGCATTGCGGCGCTCTTCATCGTGGCGAAATGCAACATGCAGGCAAAAATAAGGAGGCCCGAAGGGACCTCCTTATTCAAAATAGCTTGTTTGGCTCTGTTGCGCTCTTAGTTACAGTGCTCTTGAAACACAGAGGTCAGTCTTTGCGCAACTTGTTGGGCTGAGTTGTTTTCAATCTGGTGTCGTTCGATCATGGCGACCAGCTCGCCATCTTTGAACAGTGCAATGGAAGGGGAAGATGGTGGGTAGCCAAGCATGTAAGAACGGGCTTTCGCTGTGGCTTCCACATCCTGGCCGGCAAATACGGTGAAGAGATTAGCCGGCACCACTTTGTTGGTAAGCGCCAACGCTACCCCGGGACGCGCCTGGCCTGCTGCGCATCCGCAAACGGAATTCACCAGAACCAGCGACGTCCCTTTAGCATTTTGCATCGCCTGCTCCACCTCTTCCGGCGTTTTCAACTCCGTGAAGCCAATGCTGGTGAGTTCTTCCCGCATAGGCTGAACCATTGTAGGATCGTAAAGCATGTATCAAACTCCTTTTCTCTTATTTAAATACAAGCGTGCTATAAAGCAAAACGCTCGTTTATTTCCGATTAATTTCATTCAAACTAAAGAATCTCTTGAATAATATCAAGCAAAAATGTATTATGATTTCCAACAGAAAAACCGCTTGACAAAGAAGGCGAAAACATGTATATTTTGCGGTTTGATTTGATGATGATTGCGAATATCATCAAGAAATTGCTATTTTTGTGGCATTCTGTCCCGGGGCAATTGCACAGCACCGCACCTTCGAGTTCTCTCCTCTAATTAGAATTGCCTGAGCTCACGATCTGTTTTTTCACAATTCAATCGCAGGGGTTCTCTCATGCATGGGCGCAACTGGTTCATTCGCAACAGCTCGGGTCTGTTCTATCTGTTTGGCTTTGCGCTGATATTATTTACGTGCGGCTATGGTTATGGCCAGGAATCAGAGCGAACTGCCTTGACATATTATGGCGATGGGCTTAAGACTCACGATTTAGACGAGAGAATCAAGTTGTTCGGCAAGGCAGTTGAGCTGGACCCTGATTTTGGCGAAGCAGTCTATCAATTGGGCATTTGCTACTACCGCAAGCGTGACTTTCCCAAAGCGATACAAACTCTGAACCGGCTACAGGGTGTGGACCCTGCCACGCACGAAGATGCGCAGCTTTATCTGCGCAACGCCTATACATTCCATGCCGAGGCCCTCAATGAAAAGGAAGAATTCGAGGCTGCTTTGTATGCGGCTCAGGAGGCCGTCAATCTTGACAGCAGCTATGCACGTGCGCTTGCCGCGCTCGGTTTCGCACAATTCAAATTGCGTGACTGGTTGGCCGCGATAGAGTCGCTGCAAAAATCTGTTGCTGAAGATCCTTCTGTGGAGATGACATGGAATCTGCTTGGCGATGCGTTCATGCGTGTGGAAGACTATGGCGCCGCCATCTCCGCCTACGAACACGCCCTGGCTCTCAATCCCGACCTGAAAGATGCAAGCTTCCATCTCAATGTCGCCAAAAAACGAAATCGTCCGGAATTGTGGCTGAGAAAATATGACCAGGCGATGCACGCTGGCGACCTCCATCTGGCGCTTGAGCATCTGGAGCAGGCCATCCGCTACCATCCGGACCATCCGCTGATTCGAACGAAGTTGTCTCAGGCGCGGTATGAAGTGCGTTATATGACGGCCAGGGAGGCTCTGCGGAATGAAGATTGGAGCACAGCTCTCGAATTTCTGAAAACTTTGCCTGATAGCTTCAAGGATACGCAAAAGCTGATAGCCGAGGCGGAGAGCAGCCAGGAAGCGTACCAACAACAGCGCGCGGTCCTAGAGCGCTACAGAGACAAGCCCGCCACCCGTCAGGTCACTGCGGCAGAGACCGTATCTTCACATACACCCGAACCGCGGGCTCTGGCACAGCAAGGTTCGCAGGCGCCAGCAGAAAAACCGGAGCCGCTGCCGAACGATGACATGACCGTCCCCGAAGTAATCCCGATCCCGGATGACAGCCTGATGGCGACGGGCCAGATGGCGGCGCTCAGCAACGGCTCGGAGCTCGTCCGGACAGAACCCGAACGCCCGGTTTCTGATGGTAATGCTCCTCCTGAAGTCTCCGGGAATCATAAGGCCGTCGGGAATGCGCAATCGGGTTCATCCATCTTGTGGGTTTTGGGGGTTGCCACGGCTTTGCTGGTGGTGGCGCTGGTTTTTCTCGGTAAGAACAGGCGGGACGGAACAAAGCACCGCCAGCGCCTCGAGCAAACCGTGCGCGAGCACCACGCCACGGAGGTTCCTGCCTTTCCGTTACCTGAGTTGTCGGACATAAACGGCCGCCAGGGCGATCAGACTTTTCACGATAGCATCGTGTCCGAGACGCCGATCACATTCGACCCGTTGAGCACGACCTCCATTCTTGGCTCCGGGAGCAAGCAGGACGTCACTCCTACTGCAGAAGACTCGCTCATGCATTTGCAGGAAACAAGAACCATCCAGGGCGGAATCCGCAAGGTCAAACGCATTGGGCGCTATGTCATCGAAAAAGAGATCGGCAGAGGTTCCATGGGGTTGGTGTTCCGGGCGTGGGACCCCAAACTGGACCGGACAGTTGTCGTCAAGCAGGTGGCGTTTGTCGGCCATAGCCAGGGAGGGGATGTCTCCCGTCTCAAAGACCGGTTATATCGTGAAGCAAGGGCAGCGGGCAAGCTTAACCACGACAACATCGTGGTGATCTATGATGTGGAAGAGGACAGCAGTTCATCTTACATTGTCATGGAATATCTCGAGGGCGAAGACCTGAAGTCTATCCTTGACGAGGAGCAGAAGCTCGGGCTGCAGCGTGCGTGTAAGATTGCATCACAGGTGTGTCTGGCGCTTAATTTTGCCCACCAGAACGACATCGTACATCGTGATATCAAACCTTCGAATATCATCTTATTGAAAGATGATAAAGTCAAAGTTGCGGATTTCGGCATCGCCAAACTGCCGAAATTCGGCACGCTAACCGACACTGGCGATATTATTGGTACGCCTTTCTACATGTCTCCGGAACAGATCGAAGGTCGCCGCGTAGACGGACGTTCCGATATCTTTTCGACCGGCGTGATGTTGTATGAAATGGTGACGGGCATCCGACCCTTTGAGGGCGATACGATTCCTTCGGTGGTCTACAAGATAGTCAACAAGACGCCGAAGCCGCCGTCCGTTGAGAACAAGAAGCTGCCCAAAGAGCTGGATGAGATTATCAGTATCGCTTTGGCAAAAGACCCCGGCGATCGCTACCAATCGGCAGCGGAGTTCTTTCGGGGACTCAGGAAACTGCAAGGAAATGTGCCAAATTTATGAAGTGTGAGATTTGCAATTGTGTAAATGCCAGGCAGACCCTGTATTGCGAAAAGTGCGGCTCAAATCTCTACCGCTCAAAACTACGCGTCATACAGGAAGACGGGCTCAACCGCACGCATTATCTTTTCTCTGACAATTATACCATAGGCCGGGGGACGGACAACGACATAGTCATTCCGGATGCATCCGTTTCCCGCTGTCATGCTGAGCTTCGCTATGAAAACGGCGATTTCTTCATTGTAGATAAAAAGAGCAAGAATGGCTCGCTTCTGAATAATCTGCAATTCAAGCGCAGTCGACTGCAAAACCACGACTGTATTCAACTCGGTAATGTGGTCTTGCACTATTATGATGACGGCCAGTTGCTGCAGCCGCCCAGTCATTTTGACACCATCGAGTTTGTTCAGAAGGAATATTTTAAGCTCGCGGAGTATGGCCATACCAACATAACCACCAATGACGTACTCAACACCATGCTTGACCTGGCTCTGTCGTTGGTGCATGCGGATGTAGCCGTTATCCTGCAAATCGATCACGCAGCCCAGCTTAATATCAAGATGGGCAAGAATTATGATAATTCCTTTATGGAGCGAGAGTGGAGCCTGCTGAATCAGGTTATGGTATCGCAGAAGCCGTACATTCGTTATCTTACCAATGGCAAATCAGGCAGCAAAACCTGGCCGCCGGCCACGGCTTCCAACTGGGAGAAAATCGTCTTCCCACTGCTGGCCACAAAAGTGGATGACCACATAAAAGGCGCAGTTGGCCGCGATGGCCTTCTCGGCGTTTGCTATCTGCGCCATCACAAACAGCACAACCCCATCACCAACCGCAAGAAGGAATTGCTAACGGCGCTTATGCAGCAGATCGCGCTGGCGCTCGAGAATGAGCTGCTGCACAACGAATCATCCGAAAACAGGCGCATCCGGGACGAGATTTCCTCGGCCAAGCTCATCCAAGAGCAACTGCTTCCAACCAGGCGGCCGCAAATCAAAGAGCTGGAAGTCGTCAGCTATGTTGAGCCCTGCGCAACCATCAGTGGCGACTACTTTGACATCATTCCGATTTCCAAGGAGCTGATCGGTATCGCCATCGGCGACATCTGTGGCAAGGGTGTGCCCGCAGCCCTGCTCTCTTCTACCGCCCAGGCAGCGATTCGGTCGCAAGTTGAATATTCCACCTCACCGAAGCAGATTGTCCAGAATCTAAACCGGTTGCTCATCCAGAGCACAACGAAGTCCATTTTTCTCACACTGTTCTTTGGCATTTTGAATCTAAAAACCAATGCGCTTAACTACATTAATGCCGGTCACATGCCGCCGGTTTTTGTGTCCCGGGACAACGACATCCGGGAACTGAGCGGGACAACGCCGCCGCTGGGGATTTTGGAGTACGATTTCGGAACGGAGGCCTCGATTACATTTGCACGCGGCGATTTTATGCTGATGTACACCGATGGGCTGATCGAAAACCAAAATGACCGTAAACAGTTCTACAGCCGCCGAAGGTTCCTGCAGCTCGTTAAGACTCTGTGTAAGAAAACAGAAATAATTGAGATGCCAACACTGGTTCAGCAAATCAAGGATGATTTTCTCGCGTTCATTCATGGCGCCAAGCAAACTGATGATCTCACATTTGTTGCTGTACGAAGAAAATGATGTTTTTGTAGGTTTCCTCAAAAAAATCCAAAAGCTGGCCGATAGTGATCAAAAAGGCGGCTTTTGGAACCATGGCAATTGACGGAGCAAAAACTACCTTTCAGCAGCTCACACTCACTGAGCGTATTTTATTCTCAAACCCACGCTAAATTGCCTTCCATCTCTTTATGCAGAGTATGCCGAACCATTTTTTATATATGTTGTTAGATTGTAAGAAAACAGGGAGAGTAAGCGAACCGTGAAAGCCAGACCCAGCATTGCTTTAGCTTTAGGCGGAGGCGGCGCCAGAGGTTGTGCCCATATTGGAGTTTTAAAAGTGCTGGAGCGGGAACAGATTCCGCTGGACTTGATTACCGGAACCAGCATCGGAGCGGTCGTCGGCTCCATTTATGCAAAGAACCTGAGCGCGGCCAGCGTTGAACAACGGTTTAGCGATTTTCTGCGCAGTGATGAATACAAGAAGAGCGGTCTCGATATGTTCAAGCGCAAGGAGCCTGCCGAAAATTTTTTCGGCCAGGGCGCCACCTTCATCAAGCAACGCGTGGTGGTGAATCTAGCGCAGAGCAAGCTGTCGCTCGTCGGCGGGCAGCGCCTCAAGCATGCCATCGAGTTTCTGATTCCGGAAGGCCGGATTGAGCAGACGCAATTACCTTTCTATCCCGTTGCTTCAAATATCCTGACCGGCCAGGAAGTTGTATTTCGGGAAGGCGACATGCGGGAGACAGTGGGCGCCAGCGCCTCCATTCCAGGCTTTCTGCCGCCCTGCAAGCTCAACGGCTACTTGTTGGTGGATGGCTCCGTCGTCTGCCCGCTTCCGGTGTTGCCGGCGCGTGAGCTGGGAGCAGACATTGTGATCGCTGTCGATGTCAGCCAGAAGCTCAATGATAACCCGACGCTGGATAATGTCATCAATG
>CAZVSL010000287.1:0-8041 GCA_964629935.1 uncultured Calditrichaceae bacterium
ATTGCGCGATGTTAAGAAACAATACAAGCGCAGCCATCAGTTGTGGGAGGCGCAGGATGATGACTTGCCGGTCTACGGCACAATTGCCTCGCAATTCAACGATCCGGGCATGAACGCCCTTTACAAGGCCGTGATGGAGGTGCTCAAAGAGAAGACCGGCGTGGATTTGAAATCATCGTTTGACATCAATGGTGTTGCCAAAAAAGCCTATATCATTCCGCCCAATCGGGTGCGCTATCTTTCGGAGATCTCCGAGAAGATTCGGGAATACAATAATTGGGCTGAGCAACAGAGTGCGATCGCGCAGGAGCTCTTCAGTCTGTGGAAATCAATGAAAGTCCTGGAAGATTCGCATTATAAAGACGAAGAGACTGCGAAGAAACTGCAGGACGTGTACCAGAAACGGGCTCTCGATTTCGATCCAAAAAATCAGGCATTTCTGGATGGATGGCAGGCGCTGCGAGAGGAATACTCGAAACCGGTTTTCAAATTTCCGGTGCGCGGCAAGGAGATCGAAGTTGAAACAGAGAGAAAAACGCTCTCCGGAACCAGAATTCCGAAAGTAGCTCTGCCACGATATGAAGCCTGGGGTGACCTGCTGCGCTGGGGGCTGCAGGAAAATGTTCCGGGCGCTTTTCCTTACACAGCCGGTATCTACCCGTTCAAGCGTAAAGGCGAGGATCCAACGCGCATGTTTGCCGGCGAAGGCGGGCCGGAACGGACGAATCGGCGATTCCATTATGTCAGCGAAGGCATGCCGGCAAAACGGCTGTCGACCGCTTTCGATTCTGTGACACTGTATGGCGCGGATCCGGACCGCCGGCCGGACATCTACGGAAAAGTGGGAAATTCAGGTGTCTCCGTCTGCTGTCTGGACGACGCGAAAAAACTCTACTCCGGCTTCAATCTCGCCGATCCGAAGACTTCCGTTTCCATGACCATCAACGGCCCGGCGCCCATGCTGCTGGGATTCTTCCTGAACGCGGCTATCGACCAGCAATGCGAGCTCTACATCAAAGAGCAAGGCATTGAAGACGAAGTCGAGCGCAAGATCGCCGAGCTCTACCGCAAATTTGGCGTGCCGCGTCTGACCTATCAGGGCGATATACCCAAAACCAACGATGGCCTGGGGCTCATGCTGCTCGGCGTCACCGGGGATCAGGTGTTGCCGCCTGAGGTTTACGAGAAGATCAAAGCCCACACGCTGTCACAGGTGCGTGGCACGGTGCAGGCGGATATTCTGAAAGAAGATCAGGCGCAAAACACCTGCATCTTTTCCACAGAATTTGCCCTGCGGCTGATGGGAGATGTGCAAGATTACTTCATCGACCATAACGTGCGCAATTTTTATTCTGTCTCCATTTCCGGCTATCATATCGCTGAGGCCGGGGCGAATCCCATCACGCAGCTTGCTTTGACGCTCAGCAATGGCTTCACCTATGTCGAGTACTATCTCAGCCGCGGCATGGATATCAACAAGTTCGGGCCAAACCTGTCGTTCTTTTTCTCGAACGGAATGGATGCGGAATACTCGGTCATCGGGCGTGTGGCCCGGCGTATCTGGGCGAAAGCGATGAAGCTGAAATATGGCGCCAATGAGCGGGCGCAGATGCTGAAATATCACATTCAAACTTCGGGTCGTTCCCTGCACGCGCAGGAGATCGACTTCAACGATATTCGCACCACGCTGCAGGCGTTGTATGCCATCTACGACAACTGTAATTCCCTGCACACCAACGCCTATGACGAGGCGATCACCACGCCCACCGAAGAATCCGTGCGCCGCGCCATGGCGATTCAGCTTATCATCGGTATGGAGCTGGGGCTGGCGAAGAACGAGAATCCCATGCAAGGCTCGTTCATCATCGAAGAGCTAACGGATTTGGTTGAAGAAGCTGTCATGCTCGAGTTCGACCGTTTGACCGAACGCGGCGGCGTGCTGGGCGCTATGGAGACCATGTACCAGCGAAGTAAAATTCAGGAAGAAAGCCTGCACTACGAGACCCTGAAGCACTCAGGCGAATATCCGATCATTGGCGTTAACACCTTTCTCAACAAAAAGGGTTCTCCCACCAACATTGCCGGCGAAGTCATTCGCGCCACTGATGACGAGAAAGAATACCAGATCGCCATGCTGCAGAATCTGCACGCCCGCAACAAGGACCGCACGGCACGGGCTATCAAGAAAGTCCAGGATGCGGCTGTGCGCAATGAAAACGTATTCGAGCAACTAATGGAAGCGTGCAAGGTCTGCTCGCTGGGGCAGATTACGAATGCGTTGTATGAGGTGGGAGGGAGGTATCGGCGGAATATGTAACGCTGTGTTATCATTTGCACACTGTGGGATTATCAGACTCGAGTGCTCAGCTATTTTCCCTTGTTCTTGAATGAAATAAATCGAGGACTTTGATTTGAGCAAGCGCTTCGCATTTAAGAAGCGGGGTTATTGGAATTTGGAGGATTGGGAGTTATTTGGTATTTGTCATTGGTAATTCCGGTCTTAGATCCCGTGCTGGGCACGGGGTTTGCCCGGGTTAGGGTATGCACCGGACTACTGCCTCGGTCCGGCGCAGCCGACTGTTTAGATCAACATGCCTCATCCCCCCGCTTTGCCAAAGTACCTCCCCAAAAAACTCTCAACTACATCCCAGTAATCATCGCCATCTTCAAACTTTGACCAGAGGGCGCGCGAGCCGTGATTGCCGGGCGTCCTGGGCAGGAACGAATGCTTTTGCGCCCCCGGGATGGCCTGGAAAATGGGCATCCAGTTATTCCGTTCTTCTTTGGCAGAGGTCATGAACACCGGACAGGTGACCTGCCTGGCGGCCTGCGTGATATAGTCATCGCCAACACCGAACCTGCCAAAATACTCGCCGGGTGCGAACGCCAGAACGCCATCGATTCTATCATGTAGCTCGCTCGCCAGTTTAATGGCCAGCGCGGCTGAATAGGAGCTGCCCCAGACGACGAGCTTGCCGCGAGCATAGTTCTCTTGCGCAAAATGAACGGCCGCTTTCATGTCCCGGTAAGCATCGAGATAAGTCGTGGTCAGCCCGGCCTCGGAGGCGCGTTTGTGGGTTTCGTTTGGCACGCCGTTGACAATGCCGCCGGAACGCTGGTCCACAGCCATGCAATTGAATCCCAGTCCAGCCAGTTTTGGTATGATTTCGCCATACTCGCCGCGACTCCAGCGAGCCTGATGGAACAGCACAATGAAGGGCGCACTTAGGGCATGGGAGATGTGTACATCTGCTGTTACGGGCAGACCGTCTTCGGAAGGAAAAGTCAGCGTGGTGTCGAGCTTGCTTGCCTTCTGGTCTGTTGTTTGTGCTTTGTTTTGGGCGAACTCGTGCAGCGCAGACTCGGGCACATCTTTTTCCTCTGAGCATGCATTATTAAGCCCGGCCACACAGGCGAGCATAAGTAGAAAATGGAAGGTATTTTTCATGTCTCCGGCTTTTTTAGGTTCATCCGCGATTATCTGGCCACCATAGGCCCGAGCGCACGTCCGCCCAGCAAGTGCATGTGCAAGTGATACACCTCCTGGCCGCCATCGCGGTTGCAGTTGACGATCAGGCGATAGCCGCTCTCGGCAATGCCTGCTTGCTGCGCGAGCTTTGCCGCCACTGTCATCAATTTGCCGAGCACCTGCTCATCTTCAGCCGTGACGTCGTTGACTGTGGGAATGATCTTGTTCGGCACGATCAGAATGTGGGTGGGCGCCTTCGGGTTGATATCCCGGAACGCCGTCACCTCGCCATCCTCATACACGATGTCGGCGTCCATCTCTTTGCGGATGATTTTGCTAAAGATCGTTTCTTCCGGCATTGTTTGAACTCCTTTCGTTTTGCTTCGGTTTTGGTTTCGTAACCCTCTGCTTAATCCCAGAATTCCCAGTGCACGCCAAATCGCAACATTCTGGGCGGCATGGAGAATCCGGGTACGAGTTCGTATCGTCGGTTAAAAATGTTTTCGTATGAAACTGTCAGGACAGCGCTGGCAAAAATCAAAGTTAGCTTGCTGTCCAGGACAAAGTCTGAAGAGCGGCTTGTCAGGCTCGGCTGTATGCTGCCATCCGGATAGGCAAAACCGAGGCGGCTGCCATACAGCCGTGCGATCACGCTCAGCCGCATGAAGACAAATTTGTCAAAGAAGGCGCGTCCGATCTCGGCGTAGCTGGAGATATTATATTCTGGCAATCGTGTTTGTTTGCCGGGATCGGACTCAGACACATTCAAAAAAGCCGCAACCATTCCCAACTGACCATTCTTAAGATAATCCCAGGAGGCTTTTAGATCAAGCCCGGAAACCGTGCGCAGGCCCAGATTTCTGGCGCCAAAGCCATCCCGCTCCGGAACAACCGCATCCGCTATCCAATCTGTGGTACGATTGACAAAAGCAGTTGCCTGAACAGAGAGCTCGTGTGCTTGCCAGTTTAGCCCAAGTTCCGCGGCTATTGTCTTTTCCGGAATGAGGGTCACATCTCCCGCGTAGAAATCCGTAGTCCAGAAGCGCTCAGCAAAACTGGGATACCGCACTGCCCGATGCGCACCCAGCCAAACCGCGGCGCCGTTGAGATCGAACATGATTTTTGCGGACGGCAGGAATTGCAGAGCATGGCTGCTGTATTTTTCCGCCCGCGCTTGCAAGGTGATAGCAGCCCGGGCGCCCGCCGCCAGACGCGTTTGTGCGAAAGCATAGCCCTGCATGTCGGTCTCATCGCTCAGGATATTGCTGCTCAGCCGGAGAGCGTGGAAGCCGCCGCCCAGCGACATGAATTGTCCGCCAAGGGTAAAATCGTTCTGCAGGGCAGCATTCCAGGCGAAGGTCTTGTTGTCAAAGAGCAGGCTATCATCCAAAGATTCCTGGCGGAAACGGGAAAAATGTAGCTGCAGGCTCAGCTCATCGCTGAATGCAGCCAGACCGCGTTTTCTGGCAGTTAGTTGTTGATCGAAACGGGTCGATTTTCGTCTTGGGTTTGTCAGGGATGGCGCTATGTCCGGCGGCTGCGGCGCCGGCACTTCGATTTCATTCTTGTTGAGCAGGGTCACGGCCTGCAGCTCAAACGTGCGGCTCGGCCGGTGGCTGATGCTGCCGAGAAAGCGGGAATTTTCGAGATCGCGCGGCTCGAATTCACGGCCTTGCGGCGTGTCGAAGAAAAAATTGTCCAGCTCCTGCCGGCTGCCGCTGAAAAAGAAACGCGTGCTCTGTTGGATGGGCAAGCCAAAAGAGATGCCGAGGTCGCTATAACCAAAATCACCCAGGCGAAACTGAACTTTGGAGTATGGTTTGTTGCTTTCGAACCGGCGCGTTTGCACGTGCAACAGGCCGGTGGCCGGCTGTCTGCCAAAACTGTGCAGACTCCCCGGACCGTGGAAGCTGACTCTCTCAACCAGATTGATAGGCAGAACAGCGCTGCTGGTAAAGCCATTCAGCGGATCGATAAGCAAAACCCCGTTTAACATGACAGCGCTTTGCTGCGGTGTAGCGCCCCGAAACGCGAATGGCGTTACCTGACCGACGCTGCCGTGGTCCAGCGCTGTGGCCGCCGGCAAAACGCCGGCCAGGTCCACGATATCTGTTGCAATGGTGCGCTCAAATTCATCTGCGGTGGCGTGCCAGGAAGCCGAACGGAACAGGGCAGCAGAATCGGCCACTGTCGGATGAACTGCTTCCCGCTCAGTGCCCGCAACCATGGCGGAGTCGGGATTGACCGGCAGGACCGGCTCCGCGGTTTCGCTGTCCTGCGCCAGGCCCATGCCGGCGCAGAGCAATATCAGGGCAAATCCGAGCCATGTGCTAGACATGCGAACCACCCGACCGCCGTTGCTGGAAGTAGGATGTGGTACGCAAATTATCCACAGCCACCGGCATCACCAGAGCAAAAATAGCCGTGTTGCCTACAGTTAAGATCAGGTAAGAAACCGCGCCAAATGCAAGTACAGCCTTGAGCTGTTCCAGGCTAAACCCGGAAGTCGCCATGCTGCTGAGAAGGGTCAAAACAATATAGATGAGCGTCAGCAAAAAACCCGCCAGTGCGAAATAGGAGCGCCGCAGCCATGGCCGGTTGTCGTTGCGGGCGATGGCCTGATAGCGACCACCGACGTAGCCAGTCACGGCGCGGCTAAAAACCTGGATGGCCAACAGGGGTAGCGGGGACATACCAAATGGATTGATTGTGCCATAAATTGTGGCTGAAATTGCGCCGACCAGAACGCCGATGCGTGTGCCAAACAGGACGCCGGACATGAAGATCAGCGCTGTGAATATTTCGACATTGTGGATGGGGATGAAAAGATATGCTCCGGTGACGGCCAGGGCGGAAAAAACTCCTACGATTGCGACGTCCCTGAGGTTGGTTTTCATTTCGCTGTGGCAGGCTCGATTTCGACGAAATGATTCAGCGGTCCGATACCTTTGCCGATTGTCTTGCTGTGCCGGATGCCCTCAGTCACAAAGTGTTTCGCGCGCCGGATGGCTTCCTGCAGCGGATGGCCGAGGGCCAGATTGGCAGCAATGGCAGCCGAATAGGTGCAGCCCGTGCCATGCGTATTTCGACAGTCGATACGCGCCTGGTGCAGGCGCACGAAGGTTTTGCCATCAAATAGCAAGTCAGTGGCGTCGTCAGCAAGGTGGCCGCCTTTGACCAGAACATTGCTTGCGCCGCGCTCATGGATCAAGCGGGCCGCTTTTTCCATATCCTGTTGAGAACGGACTGTAATGCCGGCGAGAACTTCGGCTTCCGGCAGGTTTGGTGTGATGACATGGGCAAGAGGTAAGAACTCCTGCAGAAAGGCCTCCTGCGCCTCTTCCTGCAACAGAGGCGCGCCGCCCTTGGCTCGCATTACGGGATCGACAACAAGATTCGGTAATCGCAGTTCTCGGACTTTCTCCGCCAGCGCGCGAATGATACCAGCCGTCGACAGCATACCGGTTTTGACAGCATCCACGCCGATGTCCCTGACCACTGATTCGAGCTGCAACGCAACAAATTCAGGCGGCAGATTCTCGATGCCCTGAACGCCGAGCGTGTTTTGCGCCGTGATGGCTGTGAGCACGGACATGCCGTAACAGCCATGCTGATGGAAGGTTTTCAAGTCTGCCTGAATACCAGCGCCGCCGCCGGAGTCAGAGCCGGCAATTGTTAAAAGGCGTTTCATGGTTTTTTCTTCTTCCTGAATTGAGCGATTCATGCAAAAACATGTTCATCAATGGGTTATTTGAAGGGGGTTCACGCTCTGGCGTGCACTTCCGTCACTGAGGCAAGCAGAAGCTTGAACCCGAACAACCGCACATAAAAGAACCGCTCAATTCATGTTCTTGTTCATGATTTCTTGAGCTGCCGGATAACGTCGCATTATACACGAATCCATGAGTCTATGATGCCGCCTGCAAGCACGACGTCGTCCTGATACAGAACGACGGACTGACCGGGCGTAACAGCATGCTGCGCTTGCTCGAAGCTCAATTGAATCCGGTCGTCGTCCAGAACCTTGAGCCGTGCAGGCGCTGCCGGACTGTTGTAGCGGATTTTGGCTTCAACTGCAATCTCAGCTTGCGGCGCATCGATGGAAACCCAATTGACGTTGTTTGCAATCAAGCCTGTGTGCTCAACCTCCTGCCTGTATCCGACGGTGATGCGGTTGCTGCCGGCATCGATTTCCGTGACATAGACCGGCTCCGGCATGGCCAGTCCCAGGCCCTTGCGCTGGCCGATGGTATAGAACGGAAAGCCCTTGTGCGCGCCCAAAACATTGCCTTCACGGTCGACGATTTCGCCGCCTTCGGTATTGTTGAGCTCCGGCTTCTTATGTCGCAGATACCGTGTGTAATCATTGTCCGGAATGAAGCATATTTCCTGGCTCTCCTTTTTCTCAGCCGTGTGCAAACCCAGTTTGCGCGCCAGCTCACGGATTTCAGGCTTGGTATATTCACCAACAGGAAAAAGGGTGTGCTCCAGGCCGTATTGGCGGATGCCCCAGAGCGCATAAGATTGATCCTTGTGCCCATCGAGGCCACATCTAAGCTGATAGCGGCCGTT
>CAZVSL010000288.1:0-7999 GCA_964629935.1 uncultured Calditrichaceae bacterium
AATTATCGACGTTGGCGAATAGTTATCTTTTCTTCATCAGCGGGAAGATTTCGCGCTTATGACGTTCCACAAGCGGCTGATTGACTTTCTCTTCCCAATACGACCGCCGATATTCCATGCCATATTTCTCATGAAATCCTTCAACCTGGCCGTGGCCAAACATAGGTAAGCCTGGCATGGTGACCATCATCAGACAAACGCCGAAATACTTGTCGCTGTCGCCAAACTGCCTGATCGCGGTCTCCTCGTCGGGATTGTTCATGAAGTTGACAAAGCGCTTGAGGATCTCCGGATTAAACTGCAGCGTATTGATGACGCTCTGGCGATACTTTTGGTTGTCTTCGTTCTTCAGCATGTTCATAAACGCGCTGTTGTAAACCCGATGCATGCCAAGTGTCCGTACAAAGTAGCCTTCCATCATCCAGAAGGCCTCGGCCAGCAACAGGCACTCGGGCACCTCCTGCGCCACGCGGTCCACCACCTCGCGCCAGAACTCTTTTGGCATGGCAGCGTCGAATTGTTGCCGCGTCAAGCCGAATTGTGCGCGGGAGGGGATATCACCGCCACTACCCGGCTCCGGAAACCAGAGACGCTGGTAGTGTTTTTTCGCCAGAGTCATAGCCGCGTCAAAGCGAATCACCGAAAACATGCGCGCGACATCGATTATTTTTCTGATGACCGCCTCCCGAACCTCGGGATTGAGATAATTCAGTTGCGCCGTGTCATTCCAGGGCATGCTGGTGCCATCGTTGCCGTGATAGATATAGCGCACGTCGCCGGACCAGGTATCTTCGCGGCGAAACACTACTGCCGCATCCGTCTGATTATAATATTTGTCTTCAATTTGAACAAGAAAACGGGGGTCCTGGGACAAATTCTGCCCGCTAAAACTGTATGCCGGAAAGGGGCTGTACGGTAAGGAAATATACCAGTCCGGATGCTCACGCAGCCAGCGCGAGTCAATACCGGTGTGATTCGGCACCATATCGCATGCCAGCCGGATACCTCGTTGCCAGCAGCGATGTTTCAAATTCTGCAGGGCATCATACCCGCCAAGGTCAGGCGCGATTTCATAGTCAAATAGCGAATAGGCGGAGGACTCCGCTTCCGGATTGCCGCACGAGCGTTTGATCGTGCGTGAGGCCTCGCTACGCCGCCAGATGCCGATGAGCCAAAGGCCGGTGAATCCCCAGTCAGCAAGCTTGTCGAGCTCCTGGTCAGGAATTTCATCCAGTCGGTTGATCGGGCGGCCATACTCTTTGGCCAACTGGTCCATCCAGACCAGTGTACTTTTTGCGATGAGCACCAGCTCGGGCATCCAGTGCAGGTCGGCGCTGAATTGTTCCGGCTCATACTCCGGAGCAATGCCGGCATAGGTGGTTACTTCAGTGGGGCCGGGGCCCAGAAACCCAGGTTTGCTCTCTTCACGCAAAAAGTCAAGACTGCCAAGCAGACGAATGGAGAATTTGGAGACCAACCCTCCCCAACGGCTGAACACAAACTTGAGCTGGTCGGCGAGTGAACCAGGGCAGGCAATCGCCGGCTGGCGCAAGAGGCTGACAATATCCAGCTCATCCGGGCCAAAGGGCGGCTGTGTCTTAAAGAAGCTGCCAATTTCCTGTATGACCTCTGAATAAGCCGTGTTTTCCTCCAGCTCAGCATCGTCAAACAGCTCAAAGAATGGCTCCAGAGCAGGATTGCGATTGGAAACCCAGAGCATCAGCAGCTCTTCAAGCACAAGCAACCTATGGGGGGTATCACCAGTGGCGCCGTCCAAAAACGCATCTGGCTTCATGCCCTTCTGATATACGGCTGAACCGGGAAACATTTCGACAAAACGCAAGAGCGCCCGGTCCACCTTCTTGATTCCGATATGTTCATTGAGCCAGTCAAGGGCTCGCTGGAACGCTTTTGGATTCACTTGCTGGCGATATAGCTCGACCACGCCGTGTAACACTTCGTCAAGCAGCCCCATGGCGTTGATTTCACTGGCACGCACAGCCTGCTCCGGATGCCGAAGCAGATCCCGCTTTTGGTTAATCTTGTGAGCAAATCTGCGAGCAGCCTGAAAATCAGCAAGGATGACGTTACCAGTAGTCGCAAACAGCAAGTCATCAAACTCGTACTGTTTTCTTGCCTTGCGCGCGATATGGAATTCAAAACGCAAACCGCTGTTGATTTCGCTTGTCATATAATCCGATTTTCTATGAATAAGCATTGTTCCTTTCTGCACCGTTTTTCAGCTCACAATGAAATGAGAACGGGCGTTGGGGATCGTGAGAATGTACATACGACGGAAATGTACGACGGCAGGACTCAGTTTAACTGGAGTTGCAGATGAAGAATGACCGAGCACAGCTACAAATTACTGGCTCGTCTCAATGATGTTCTTGAGTCTCTTATTATCCTGTTCAATACCCGCACTCAGAGACTTAATCGTCTCTTCAGACAAATGGTCATCATAGAAGGTTGTTCGGCGCAGAAGTGTGCCCTGGCCGAGAGAACGAATCTGAATGATTCCTTTGCCTGTCAGTGGCCCACCGTATCGACGATAAACAATTTTGTAATTGGGCTCAAACTCGGTGATCTCGATATTATATTTTATGGTCGCATCATCGTCGCCGGTCAGGACGCTGGCTTTGGCGCCAATTCCCGCGTCGCCATCTTCAGCGTAGCCGTTCACTTCCTTTACAGAGCTGAAGATCTTTGTCCAATTCCTGGGATGGATGTGCAACCAGACCCGGTCTCTTGGTGCAAAGATTTCAATTGAGCGTGTAATTTCAGTCATGAGCTGTCACTCCTCAACATATTGTCATCTGACAACAACTAGGCTGCCGCTGCCTCGGTAGATAATTCCTCGGATACCTTTGCGCGGACCGCGTCATCGTCAATTTGCTGGAGCACTTCTTCCAGAGTCCTGGCGGCCGCCGACCAGTTGTTTTTAGTAAATGCCTTGTTGCAAAATAGAAAAAAACCATTCGGGCATTTGAAAAGCTGAACGCTTTTGCAGTCACCAACATATCCCGTCGCCGCGATCTCCTCACCCTTGAATTCCACCTCTGTATCTCGCATGGAAAGCACTCGACTCACCAGGCTGATCTGGTTAAGGAACTTGCGAGCTTCGATTGTATTGAGCGTTGTTTCAACATCAAGCTTAACAACATCCTTGGCCCGGGAAGCATTAGCGGACATAGAGTGTAGACCCTTTCTATCAATGAACTGCGATTTGTATTAACACAACTCAAAAAATAATAAGATTTGCAGGTAAAAGCAAGGTAAATATGGGAATGCATAGGCTTCCCGGCCTCGGGAGGCCGGGGCGGCAGGGTCTGAATCATTTGGGCAAAATCGACGGTGACATAAGCGCTGAAAGGGCGAAATTAAAATCCCCTTGATAGAGAGCATTGAAAGCATTGTTCTATTTCGCACCGTTCTGGGCTTGAAATGTTGAGTGATACTATTTCATAGCGCCCCATTCAAGGCTGTGTCAGACTACACTACCTCAGCAATGTCATCTTCCGAGTTCTGACGAAGTCGCCGGCCTGGATGCGGTAAAGATAGACGCCGCTTGCGACGGCCCGCAGCCGCTCATCTTTGCCATCCCATTCCAGGGTATAGGTTCCGGCTGGCTGTTTTTTTGCGCTCACCAACGCGCGTACTTCCTGCCCCACGATGTTGAATATCTGTAACGTCACTTCCGCTTCTGCTGGCAAAGCATAGCTGATTTGCGTCCTGGGGTTGAACGGGTTCGGATAGTTCTGCGACAGAGAGAAATGCGACGGAATGGCCGCGGTTTCCTGCACCGAGACAGCATTGGGCTGAATTTCGAGATTGTCGACCGCCCAGCCCCAGCCATTGGTGACCGCATCCCAGAACAAGCGAAAGCGGATGATGACTTCCTCGTCAGAGCGAAATGTATCCAGCAAATTTATCTCACGTTTCCGAAACAACTCCGGTGTTCCGTTAGCGCCATTCTCGAATGCGCTGAGCCACTCCCGGACAACTCGCGCGTCATAGCCCGGAACCAGCGGCGTCCAGTTAACGCCGGCGTCGTTGCTGCCTTCCACAATAACATAATCCCAAAACTCAGCGTCGCCAAAGACGCTGCCATCCCGGCCTGGCTCAACAACGGCAATTTCATCGAATCTGAGCAGGGCATTGCGGCCGGCGATGATAATCGGTGTCTTGAGCACAGCCGTGAGATTGCCCTGCCCCTGCCCCGGCGCCGGATAGGGATGTGCTGACTGCAAAACTGCTGACTGAAAACCCGTCGGCGTGTCGATATTGAGCCCACTCAGGATGAAATCGTCTCTGCCCTCGTCAAACGTGGTTATAAGGGTGACTTGAGGCTCGGAAAGCGGAAAAAGCTCAGCTTGCCGGCTTGCTGTCTTGAGCACCTGACTATCTTTATAAGAATGGAGCGCGATCCTGGCCGTTCGTGGCTCATCTACAGGCAACGCAAGGGTTAAGGTGGTGTCGAAGGGTTCAGTGTTCGAGCCAAAAGCCATCATTTTTGCGCCATCCACTACAACAAAAGAAGAATCATAGGCGGCCCGAAACTCCGCAGTGACCTCGAACCTGCCGCCTCCGCCGCCGGCAAAATGCGTCATTCTTGGCGGCAAGGTCACGGCCGGCGGCGCAGGCAACTCAGGGATAGTCACGCTCCAAATCCCGCGCCCGTGGGTAGCGACGACGATTTGATCGTCGACTGCTTTCATCTGCCAAACCGCCACAGCCGGCAAACCATTGTCTGCGAAAGCCCAGCTTTGTCCGTTATCTATGGATTCAAAGATGCCGATTTCTGTGCCGGCCCAGATCACGTCCGGATCATGTGGCAGGACGAGCAGGCTATAGACAGCAACATCCGGGAAACCGCGATCGCTGACGTCGTTGGCTCCGAATCCGGAAATATCTTCCCATGTCTGGCCAAAGTCGGTGGTGCGCAGAATTTTGGGCGATTCAAACCGTGAGTGCAGAACATACGCTGTGGCTTCATCAGTCGGATGCGTTTCCAGACCTGAAATGCTGTTCAGCCGGCCTGCCTCAGTGTATTGCGTATTAACCGGCGCGAAGGTGAGTCCGCCATCGCTAGAAAGATGCAATCTTGCCTGCGTTTGCGTGCTATGGTTGAACCGGCTGCCGGCCCACACCACTTGCGGATTAGCCAGAGATTGTACGATCTCCGTGCGCAAGCTGTTGAATCCCCAGGCGGGTTCCGGAATCGATGTCAGCGTCCAGTTGCGCCCAAAATCGTCGCTGCGGTACACGCCCTCAGGCGCAACAGTCAACACCAGCTCCGGGTTGCTTTTCGTATTTGCCAGGATCGAAAGAAACGGCCCGTTGCCGTTACCGATATGGGGGAAAATCGGCGAAAATGTGGCATTCTCCCCGGACTGCGCGTTGGTCACCAGCCAGAACCAATTGCCCTGCGCGCCACCGATCCATTCGTTGCCATCGGAGCCGTTCCAGACGGCATCGAAGCCGTCACCGCTGATCTGGAAAATATAGTCGGTAGCCGAGCTGGCAGTCTCCGCCGGCGGAGACTGCCAGGTACCGTTATCCTGCATGCCGCCGACATATTCGCTGGCGCCCGGGCGCTTGTCCACGCCGTAGAACTGTGTGGTAATGTACTGATTCAGGGTGGCCTGGAAAGTTTTGCCGCCATCATCGCTGTAGAAAACGCCGCCGTCGTTACCATTTAGCATGCGAAACGAATTGCTGCCTGGATCAAACGGTACCATGGTGAGGTTGTGATGGTCCACGTGCGTGTTGTTGGGCTGCGGGTTGTCGAAGGAAAACGATGAGATCTGCTGCGAATTGCGCAAGGCAATTTCGGTGAAGTTGACGTCGATGATAATCTTAGCCTGTGGATGAGAGTCTGGTTCCCAGCTCACGCCAGCCGGTGTAATCGGCCAGATGAAATAGATGAGATCACGCAATGGCCCGCCGGCAACGATGGTATTCGCCGGGTTCTGTGCATCGTACGGAATATGGCTAATAAAAATGTATTGATGGTCACCGCCACCGGGATCGGTCAAGTCAAACACACCATTGGTATTGAAATCGAAGAAGGAAAGCATCAGTTGCTGATTTGCTTCGGTATCCCAGACCGTGAACGGGACCTCGACATAATCCTGGTAGCCGGAGCCAGAGGTGACCGTGGTAAACCGGTGCGCTTTTTGGGTATTGCCCGGCCCGAAGCGCACTTCAACATTTCTGTAGTCACTCACCTGCACAGTTGAAGTTGCCTGAAACAAAGGCGCAGCATCTGAGGAACCGCCGCCGAGCAGCAAATCTCCGCCAAAATTGACAAAACCCAGGAATGACTGCGTATTGCTGGTGTCTGAGGTAAAGCTGGCGCCCAACCTAGTCTCGGCAGAAATGCCTGCCTTGTAAATATGAATACCGGCATAGAACAACGTGTCATCGTCAAAGGGATGAAACGCCATAGCGTTGTTGTACCAGCCCTGTGACGCCATCCATACGAAATTGCCCATGGTTTCGTCGAGTCGTCGCCAGGTCGCTCCGGCATCATCGGACAAGTATATGTCGTTTTGCTGGCCGGTCATCGTTTCGATTGCAGCGGCAATGCGGTCAGTCTTAGTTGGAGCAATGGCCGCTTCGATGCGGCCCGAAGGGAAACCGCCCACCGCTGGCTCAAACACCAGGCGCCAGGAATCACCTGCGTCCGTAGATTTGTACAAGCCAACAGCAGTAACACATGCATATTGTGTGCTGAAATTTTCACCGTCAAACAACACCTGAGAGGCTGCCGCTCCACCCGTATCAAGAACGTGTATCCAACTGTCCCCGCCATCTATCGACTTGAATAAGCCAGCATTTGTACTGACGACGACAATGTCTGAATTTGCGGGATGAACGATTATCCGGCTGACATTTCTGAAACGATTGTCATTGTCTGCGTTGACTGTGGCAGACAACTGTGTCCAGGTTTGCCCGCGGTCGGTGGTTTTATAAATGCCGTTCCCGTTGATGACAGTGGCGCCCGGCAGCCAGCCCTCGCCCGTTCCAGCGTATAGTATATCAGGCTCAGATATTGACTGCGCCAGCGCCTGGGTTGAGAGAAAAGCCAGATCCGGGGTCAAATTTAGCCAACTCTGGCCGGCGTCGGTAGTCTTCCAAATGCCGCCCGAGGCAGAGCCGGCGAACCATGTGTCCCCGCCGGGGTCTGCATCAAGATCGACCACAATGGCGCGAGTTCGGCCACCGACATTGCCGGGACCCCGCTGAATCCAGTCGAGCTGTTGTGAGCTTACATTCAGACGATTTGCATCGGAGCCATACTTTTTCTGCAGAGCTTTTGCCAGCTCAATTTGTCTGTGATTTTGCGGATAGAATTTGCCTTGTGGTCCCTGAGTGATCTCTTCGTAGTATGCAATGAACCGGTCAGGACGCTCAAAACCAGGATTTTGCAGGGTTCGTTTCTTTTCTTTGACGATTCCAAAGGCCTTTTCTACATAGCTCTTATCGCTTACTTGTTTGCGCGTAAAATTGGTCTCTGCTATTTTCGTTGCTGTTGTGTTTGTCTTGGTGTGCGGTAATTCGCTTTTCTCCGAAACCCAACCCAATGTAAGCCAGGCGGCTAATATCGCCGCCGGCAAGCTCTTTGACAAGCTGATCATGCAAAAACTCTCCCAGTTTTGAATCTGATTGGCGAGCTGGCGTCAGAGCCAGGATTTTCTTTGGCCATTGCGTTGTTTGGTTAGCAAAAAGCCTGCCGGGATATTGAAATCCCGTTAACGGAACGCAAAGCTTGCAAATGAATTACGTTATTCGCGCACAAGTGCGGACGGCTTCGGGTGATGAAACCGGCTTCTTCGAAGGTCCGTTTCACAAACCCGTTGGAGGGGAATTGGCAAAATCCCCTTCCGGGAGCCAACGGAGGGGCGATTGGGGACGACAGTCCCACAATCGGGGTGGGTCAACGAAGGTTGCTGAAGACGCTGAAGCCTGCCAGGCTCAACGATGCATGCATCGA
>CAZVSL010000289.1:0-7964 GCA_964629935.1 uncultured Calditrichaceae bacterium
GATCGAACCATTGATTCCACGCCCCTGTCGTTCTGAGTGAAGGCCCGCCGCGCAGCTCACTGCTGGAAAGTCCCGCAGTCTCACGTCCAATTCCAAGCCAGAACCGCCAGTAATTTTTGAACTGGCCGCCGCCATTGATATTGCCGCCCTGGAACGCGTTCTCGCCGCCAAAATTCCAGCCAGCCCACTGGTTCAGATTCATGCGCAGCTCCCGAAAAATACTGACCGGCTTGGAATGGTTGTACCCAAGCCAGGTCCACTGCATTATGCGGTCTGCCTGGTGTACAAATCCGATGTCGTTTATTTCAAAACCGGGTGATCGCCACATGACGCCGGCGCTGGCGCGCACACTATTGTTGCCGCCACGATTCAGACTGATCATGCCGCCGTGGCCAGAGAGCGAGGTGCGCGTGGAATCGAGCTCAACATAGTCGGCGTCCGGTCGCTGATAATATCTGCGGGAAGACTCCTGAGCTTCAGTGATGGCCTTCCGGCTGCCGCGGATGTGACTGAAAGCGGTAATCACGTTTAATCCGTAAGTTTTGTTGTCCCACTCGTGTCTGAAATCAACGCCGCCGCTATAGGCAGAACGTGTCAGGAAGTTGATATTATCGGCATTGATGTCGCGGTGCACGGAGGTGACCATGCCACCCAATGCGGTGTTGCCGCCATTGTAATCCTTTTGCGCGCGGCCAACGAAATAGTTGGTCAAAGGCTCAGCCGTTTCCCGCCGGCGCGTGCCATTCTGATCGATCAGCACCGATTCGCGCTCTGTGACTGCATCGAGCACTCCGACAGACCAGCCGCTGCGTGTCTTGCCGCTGAGCTTCATCGCGCTCAAAATCGAGGTATTGTCTGGCGCGCGCTGGTATTCATCATCATTCAGCTCAGGCGAGTATTGCGGCGCGCGGCCGATACGGCGCGAGTAGAAGAGCCGGTCGTTGGAGAATGTGCCGTCGCCACCCATAAGCTTATAATTGAAAATATCCTGGCCCTCGATGAAGAAGGGACGTTTTTCTGCAAAGAAGGTCTCGAACGCCGTCAGATTGACCTCGGATGGATCGGCTTCCACCTGACCAAAGTCGGGATTGATGGTGACGTCGAGGGTCAAATCGCTGGTCAGGCCGAGCTTGGCATCGAGGCCGCCGGAGAGATTGCTTTCACGGCCGGTGGCAAACGGATTGCCCTGTTCCCGGGGCAGCCTGCGCACATCGGTCACGCCATACGGCAACAGTTCGATACGACGCGAGGACTTGATGCCTGTGATGCCACGCAATTCACCGAAATAGCTAACCCAGCCTCCGGAGTTTTGTGGAATATACTGCCAGACCGAACGTTCGTCCTTGCGAAACAGTCTGCGGGTTAGCTGAATGCCCCACACCTGCTCTTCCGCGCTTGCAAATCTCAATTGACTGAAAGGGATTCGCATCTCCGCTGTCCACCCCAGAGAATCCAACGCGACTTCGCCGAACCAAACCGGGTCCCAGTTGCTGTCCCAATTGTCGCCATCGTTGGAGATCGCTTCATCGCCTCGGACTCCGGCGGCGTTGAGGGTGAACGAAAATGCTGTACGGTTGTCATTGTAACTGTCTATGTTGATCTCGACCCAATCTCCCTCAAACCGGTCACGACGGGTTACGCGCCGGGCGATGGTTTCCGGTTGGGAGTCATACGCGCGCACGCCGACGTAGAGGTTATCATCATCATAGAGAATCTTGAATGCGGTCTCTTCTGTGGGCTCAGCGCCATCGACCGGCTGGCGCTGGGTGAAACCGCCCGACCATTTGACTTTCTGCCAAACGGCATCATCAAGACGGCCGTCGATTTTGGGCGAATGTGGATTTGTGCGGTGAGCATGATATGTCTTTCTTGCTGTTGCCAGATCATTGGCAGCAGTGGCCGTAACCAGCAACAGCACCGGCATAAATCTGATGAGCAGCTTCATTTGATATTTCCTGAATGTTTATGGACATGGCCTCTCTGAGCGAGCAGACCACGTCAAAAAACGTAATTTGACTTAGCTTCAGAACAATGTACGGCAAAAGCAGTATATGGTTGATAGCTATCTCGAAATTCCATACATTCGATAAGACACACGTTTCTCGAAAAGGTTGTCCTGTTTTGAACAAAAGTGCTTCAATGCTGAAAATCGCCTCAGCGTGTATCGTTTTCTCTTTCCCCTGTCTGCTCTTCTCTCAAATAAAAATTCACAAGGCTATCACGGTTAAGGATGGTCTGGTCCACCCGGCGGTTGCTTGCATGTTCCAGGATAGTCGGGGCTTTTTGTGGATAGGCACAAATGGCGGCGTCAGTCGCTGGGACGGCAGCAACTGGCATAATTTCCAAACTCAGGATGGCTTACCGGGCGCTGCTGTGCGGCAGATTCTTGAAGATGAACGAGGTAATCTGGTAGTGGCCACCGCCGGCGGCGTAGCCTTCATCCAAGACAACGAAATTGTACGCACGCTAACAACCACTGACGGGCTGGCGCACAACAATGTGCTGTCCATGCATCAGGCGGAAGACGGTGCGCTCTATTTTGGCACCTGGGGCGGCGGCGTGAGCGTTTTTCGGAACCGCACGTTTGTCAAAACCATCGATGAATCCGACGGCTTGTGCAATAACGTGGTCATGAAGATTCTGGAACCCCGAGAAGGCGTCCTGCTGTTCGCGACCTGGGGCGGCGGCGCCAGTCGCTATCAAAACGGCCGATTTCTCGAACCGCTGACGGAAAAACAGGGCTTGGTGAACGACCACTGCTGGGATGTGCAAACCGGCGCGAACGGAGAGCTCTATTTCGGTACCTGGGGCGGGCTCGGCATTCACCGGAACGGCGAGTTTGTTTCAGCAACCATGCCCGGCCAGGAAAATTTCGATATTTATGCAATCCATGAATCGAGGCGGGGCAAACTTTACCTCGCCACCTCACAGGGCGTCTATGCTTATCAAAACAGAAAGCTCGTTCCGGAAATTACCGCAGAGCACGGATTGGCCGACGCATCCATCCGCTGTTTTTTTGAAGACAAGCTGGGCACGCTTTACCTGGGTACGGACAACGGCGGTATCGCCGTGCATAAACCCGGCCTGTTCACCAGCCTCAACCAGCAAACCGGTCTGGACGGCAATGTCGTAACCGCACTCTATCAGGATGACAGTGGATTGTTGTACGTCGGCACGCGGGACCACGGCGTCAATCTGGTTCGAGATGCAAAGGTGGTTGGCAGGTTCAATGTCGAAAATGAGGTGCTGGCTGCTAACTCGGTGAGGGCAATCACGGCAGACAACAGCGGTCGCATATTTGTGGGTACATTTGCCGGCGGCGTGGCAGTGATCGAAAACGGCAATCTCAGCAAAACTCTGAATCTGCGGAACGGCCTGCGAACCAATCGCGTCACCGACGTTCTGGTTGCCAACGACGGTGCGCTTTATGTCGGCGCCTGGCAGGAGGGCGTTACCATTTACAAAAATTTGCAGTTCCATACGACACTCGATTCCACAAACGGCCTGCAGGGCGATGTTATCACAGAGCTCTATGAGGGAACCGATGGCGTGATCTACATCGCCTGCTCAGGTTTTGGCGTCAACCGCTACTGCGAGAATGCATTTCTGGATGCCATAACGGCTGTACGGGGCTTGCCGAGCAACTCGGTCACGAGTATCCATCAAAGCACAGAGGGCGCCTTGTTTTTCGGCACGTGGGGCGCCGGTTTGGCAGTACAGCGGCAGGATACTTCGTTTACAATCGATGTCCGGGATGGCTTGAGCAACAACATCGTCAGAGGCATTGTCGAAGATGACAGCGGCAGGATTTACATCAGCACTGCCAACGGCGTCAACATACTTTCGCTGGATGACAGACCAGACCGCATCCGGGTTTTGAATTCAGAAGATGGCTTGATCGATGACACCGGAAGCGGCGCCATACTTAAGGACCGGCGTGGCAAGCTCTGGTTCGGTACCGTCGCAGGCGTCAGCCGCTACGATCCGGATTTTGATATCGCCAATCCGAAACCACCGCGTATCCATTTCAGCGGCGTGCATTTATTCAACAAGCCGTTGGCGCTGTGGCATGCCGGCCAGCAGCGGCGATTTAAACATGGTCAGAATTCCTTTACCTTCGAGTTCGTCGGCATCAATCTGCCAGCCCCGCACCGGGTTATGTATCGCTACCGGCTTTCGGGAATAGATAGAAACTGGGTCAGAAGCTGGGATAGCTCGGTGCAATACACCAATCTCGATCCCGGCGCATATCGTTTTGAGGTCAAAGCGAGCAACGAATCCGGCGTTTGGAGTGAACCGACTTCGCTGGCGTTTGTCATCGAGCCGCCATTCTGGCAAAGCTGGTGGTTCAGAACCTTGCTCATTGCAGCGGTGTTCAGGCTGGCCTGGCTGGCATACCGTATGCGCGTCTCGCGGCTGCTGGCGCTGGAACAACTGCGCACACGCATCGCCAGCGACCTGCACGACGACATTGGCGCCACGTTAACCCACATTGCACTCGGCTCAGAGACCATTCTGAACACCCGCGAGCCTGAGGCAATAAAGCGCACTGCCCGCAAGATTGGCCAGCTCAGTCGCGAGGTAACGCAAACCTTCAGCGACATCGTCTGGTCCATCGATGCCCGCAATGACAGCACCAGCGATCTCCTGGACCGGATGAAAGATTTTGCTTACCAGACGCTGGCGCCGCACGAGATCGAATACAGCTTTCACCTCGAGGGCTTTGCGAAAGAAAAGACGCTACCGGTCAACCTGCGCCAGAATATTTACTTGATTTTCAAGGAAGCGATAACTAATACAGTAAAGCACGCTAATGCCAAGACCGTGCGCATAAACATTGCGAATCACAAGCATGGGTTCTGCATGATAATCGAAGACGATGGAATCGGCCTGACCTCGGCTGACAGACAAGATGGCAATGGCTTGAAGAATATGCGATTTCGGGCGCAGCGAATCGGTGGCGAACTGGGAATCGAAAGCGATGCGGGTGTCAGAATTGCGTTGAGGCGGCCAGCGCTTTAGTGGCAAACTTCCCGGAGAGACGGTAACTTACGATATTTCAAAAGCTAACATCAAATTACACAACAGGGCTTTTTGATCATGATAACCGTTGCCATCGTCGAAGATGATGCAGATGTGCGCGAAAGCCTGCAGGCGTTTCTGAATACGCAGGTGAATTTCTCGTGTCCTTGTGCCACCGAGTCTGTCGAGGCCCTCCTACCCCGTTTGGACGAGGAAGTCCTGCCCGATATCATCCTCATGGATATCGGCCTGCCGGGCATGTCCGGCATCAGTGGCATTCGCAAGGTGAAGGCAAAACATCCGGACATCGACATTGTCATGCTCACCATATATGCTGACTCTCACCGTATATTTGACGCACTCTGTGCCGGCGCTTCGGGCTACATGCTCAAAAACACCTCATTCCCCCAACTTAAAAGCTCTCTCGAAATGCTGACCAAGGGCGGTGCGCCCATGTCACCACAGATCGCGCGCAAGGTGATCCGATACTTTCAGACGGAAAAGGCGGCCCGGAAAAGCTCTCCACTTTCCCCAAAAGAGGCCGAAGTGGCAAACTGGTTGGTAGATGGCCTGAGCTATAAGATGGTGGCGGACCAGATGGGCGTGTCGGTGGAGACCATCCGTACGCATATTAAAAACATCTATAAGAAGCTGCACGTGCACTCCAAAGGAGAGCTGATCAGCAAATCACTACGGGGTGAGATATGAAATGTGTTGGGCTCACGCTGTACATTTACCTTGATTGACCTTTCACTTTTCTTTATCATCTGTTAGTGCCAAAAGAATTTGATTTTCATTATGGATAGAACTGACAAGATAGAATCCGCTGAAAAGCTAGCCAATAGAATTGAACGCTGGCACAAAATTCTGGCCCCACAATTGCCGGATATCGATCCGCACGACCTGGATTTGATCATCGCAGCGCAATTGCGGACGCCGGAAGAGCGTATGCAACTCATGTTCCTGAAACGGGGTAAGGACGGCAGGTATGTCTTTTGACGAGGGTTTTCTGGCTCAGATAACAGAAGCCGTGTCCAGCGTAGGCTTACAGGTTATTATTGTTGGCAATACGGCAGCCATATTGCACGGCGTCCCTGTTCTGACACAGGATGTCGATTTTCTGGTTCGCCAACACCCTCAACCTGGCCTTAACCATAGTTCACGCTGCGATAGCATTCACACCACTGTATGATGTGGTTTTCAGGGACATCATCGGCCTGAATGCAGGAGTGGCCGCCCTGGCCCGTCCGGCCTTCATGATCCTTTTGCCCTGGACACCGGCCATTGGCTGGCGACGCTATTTTCAAGGAATCCTCATTAACCACGGGTGGACAACCCCCATTGCCTGGGGTACCGCGGTGCGGGTCTCGAGTCTTGGCCTGGTAGTAGTTCTTGGGGTGCTGTTCACTGAGTTCACGGGTGTCATTGTGGCCGCCGCGGGGATGACTGTGGGTGTCGTTGCGGAGGCAAGCTTCACAACCACGGCATTTGTAATTCTCGTTTCACGACAGAAGAGCGGCTGGCTCGAGCAGGGTTGGGCGCGCGTATTCGGTTGGAGCTTCCGCCCCCCGACGGCGGTTGCCGCGGGCAGACTCGACCTCAGCGAGCTCCTCCGCTTCTACACTCCGCTGGCTGTAACCAGTTCAATTGCTATTGTGGGGCGTCCGTTGATAAGCGCTGCGCTCGCGCGTTCTCAGCATCCAGAACTTTCCCTTGCCACCTGGCCCGTGGTTTGGAGCACCGTCTTCCTCTTCGTTGGCCCCCTCACCATGCTCCAGCAGCTCGTTATCGGTTATTCACAACCCGCGGAACAGAAGAGGGAGACGGGTAGATTTGCTGTCTGTCTTGCGCTGGTCTTCGCTGCGCTCCTGGCAGCCTTTTCTCTCAGTCCAGCGTCGCGGTGGTACCTGACTACGGTTGTGGGTGTCAGGGGCGATGTATTGGAGCTTGCAATAAGCACCCTGCGTCTCGCTGGCCTGCTGCCGCTGTTCTACACAGGCCAACACTGGTTTTACGGCCTTCTGATCAGGCAGCGGCAGACGCTCGCGGTCAATGCCGGCGCCGTCGGCAACCTGGTTTTTCTGACCACGCTGGTGTTCGCGGGAGCACTCATCACCCAAATCACCGGTGCATACCTGGCTGTTGGTGGTCTGTATGCGGGGTTGTTTGCAGAGGTGGTCCTACTGCGCAGTTTCTCAACCGGCAGGATTACTCCAGTCCTGGCACCTCGCACGAAATCCACCGCCTCTTAGTTGCCAGGCACCTCAACGCCAATAGCTGCAGCATAAAGGGGCATCAGTTGCATCAGCGCTCCCTTGATGAACTCCAGCTGCTCCTCTGCAGACAGCAGCAGCGCCTCGTCACGCTGTAGGCCGATTCCAATATCCACCTCTGAGGACTTGACGCTCCGAAGTCGCTCGACCATGGCTTCGAGGTCCTGCTTATCCGTCGAATCCAACCGCCTCTCGGTAACCTGTCCATCGGCTCCGTGCGCAGCTCGCCATTCAACCTCGTGCTGTCCGGCATCAACCTGGTCGAGCACGGCCAACCCCTGGCGGACGAGCTGGTCTGCAAAGCGCTGTTTATCTTCGGCCGCACCCTTGAGATAGAAGTCAACGTACAACCCCTCGTACTCAAGGCCCACCTCGAAATGAGCGTACTTTTTGTATCCCCGCGAGTTCCTCCCCAGGGCCACCCAGGTGGCATCGGGAGCATTAACCCTTCGGCGGGCATGTGTCGCCACGTGGTCGTAGAACTCCAATCCGGTCTCGTCTTCGAGCCAGGGTGCCAGCAGTTCGCCAAGCTGCTCCAGTTTCGGCCGAATCAGCTCCTTAATTGTGGACATCCTGGATTCGAATTCCTCTATGCCGAATGTCTCGAAATCATTCTCGTTGAAGCCCATAAAATCAACTGTCACTGATTACAACTCCTCACTCCTCGCT
>CAZVSL010000290.1:0-7897 GCA_964629935.1 uncultured Calditrichaceae bacterium
AGGCTGATCTTGCAGAAATAGTATTCAAATGCGCTGGCCCGAGCAAGCGACGTTTTTTGTCGTCTTGCACGGCCAGCGCTCAATCATACGAGGAGGAGTTTTTGCCGGGTGTGGGGGAGCCCCGGTTTTGTGTAGGCAGAAAACGGTTCTCAAATACCAGGTAGTGCGGGGCTTAACTTTTATCCGGAGACGATGATGCGTCAGGCTTACCCTCCCGCCGTCGCTCATGATCACTTTTAGAAAATCTCCCACCCGCTGCGCTACCATCCCTTAAACAGGAGGTCCATCCTCTTTCCGATTTAGTTACTACAAAGGCTTTTGGCATGAAACCCAACAACGCGCTGCACCTCTGGATTGCCATCGGCATGATCTCCTTGCCGAATTTTGTCACTGCGAACCTATCTGAAGCTCTGCACCAGCCGGCTGCCGCAATGAGCGCTGTCGCCAATGGACCGGTCGCAGCAGACGACGCCACTGCGACCGAGGAAGATAGCCCGGTACTCATCGATGTGCTCGGCAATGACTCCGATCCCGGTGGATCGCTCGATCCGACCACTGTGACTGTCATCTCAGCACCGGTCAACGGCCAGGCGGCGCCCGATGGCAGCGGAGACATTCTATACACTCCGAATGAGAATTATTTCGGCCTGGACTCATTCACCTATACCGTGCAGGATCTGGAAGGCAACCCTTCCAACGTCGCCACAGTGACTGTGACCGTGACGGATGTAAACGATAAACCTATTGCCGTAGACGACGACGCCACAACTTTTGTCAACACCTCAGTTGATATCAACGTGCTTGAAAACGACTTTGATGTCGATGGCGCCATCGACCCGACGACGCTGGCTGTAACGGTTCCGGCGAATGGCACGGCCCTGATCAATGTCAGCGGCGTCCTCACCTACACGCCTGATGCAGACTTTCTCGGGATAGACACTTTCACTTATTCGGTGAAAGATGACGATAATCGCAAATCGGTAAATGCCACTGTGACTATCCATGTGGTCTCGCCACCGCAGGCTGTGGACGATGATGTGCAGATCGACGAAGATACACCGGTGGTTATCGATATCCTGGGCAATGATATTGATGACGACGGCGCCACAGTACCGGCGACCGTAACAATAGGAACTTCAGCAAGCCACGGCACAACCGATGTAGATGGCGCCACCGGCGAGGTCACCTATACACCGAACGAAAACTTTCACGGGGATGATAGCTTTCAATATTCCGTGAAGGACGATGATGGGTTTGTCTCCAACGTCGCGACTGTTGCCATAGAAATTGTGGATGTAAACGACCTGCCCGTGGTTGCTGCCGACACGGTTGATACGGACGAGGACACACCGATCACCATAGATGTTGTCGCAAATGACTTCGATGTTGACGGCACGCTTGACCTGAGTTTGGTGGCGATCACGTTCCCGCCAGAACATGGCGACGTCGTGCTGCCCGGTGATGGCACAGTGGTTTACACACCGGCCCCCAACTTTTTCGGCATAGATTCGCTGTTCTACACAGTTGCTGACGATGACAGCGAGGCCTCTGCTGATACGCTGGTCTATATCACCGTTAATTCTGAAAACGACCTGCCGATCACAATGCGTGATTCCGTTGCCATCGACGAAGACAATGCCATCGACATCGACATATTGGCAAACGATAATGATGTCGACGGTTCATTAATCCCGGCGAGCGTCGCAATCGTAACCCCGCCGTCGCACGGCAACGCCCTGGTAGATGCCGGCACTGGCGCGATAGAATATGAACCCGACCCGAATTTTTTCGGCCCTGATAGCTTGACCTACACTGTCGACGACAATGATGGAGCAAGTTCGGTAGCAACCAGCGTCACCATCACCGTTGACTCTATCAATGATGCACCCGTGGCGGTAAATGATACTGCCCTCGCAGAGGCGGAGACGCCAGTTGAGATAAATCTCACCGCCAATGATATAGACGTCGACGGCACGATTAACACCCTGTCGCTGGCGGTTAGTCTGGCCAGTGACGGCAACACATTGCTCAAACCCAATGGCAGCGTCATCTATACGCCGAATGCCGGCTTTGAGGGTGTGGACACCTTTTCCTACACGGTGCGGGATGATCAGGCTGCGCTGTCAAACTCAGCGACCGTCAGCATCACGGTTACGGCGCCGCCTGAGGTAGATGACGATCTTGTCACCACACTCGAAGATCAGGCCATCGACATCGATGTCCTCGAAAACGATAGCGATAACAATGGTCTCGATCCCGGCACGCTTGCCATCGTCTCCGGTCCATTCCACGGCAATGCTGTGGCCGACGCCGCCACAGGCGAGATAAGCTACACACCTGCTGCAAATTTCTTTGGCGAGGACACATTGTTTTATACAATAAAGGACAGTCTGGGAATTCAGTCTGCGCAAGCGCAAGTGTTGATCACTGTGCAGGCAGTCAATGATGCGCCAGTGGCCAACAACGACGCCAAACAAACCGCGGAAGATGTACCGGTTGCCATCACCATACTCGGCAACGACACGGATGTTGAACAAGAGCTGGACCCGGCTTCCATTGATGTAACATCTGCTCCCGGGCACGGCGACGTGTTTGTCGATACCAACACAGGCGTCGTGACATATACGCCAGGCGCAAACTACAACGGCCCGGACAGCTTCGCCTACACGGTGAATGACCTGGGCGGCCTGACATCAAATGAGGCTACGGTCACCATCACCGTCACAGCCATCAACGATGCACCGCTAACCGTAGCAGACAATGGCGAGACAGACGAGGACTCTCCTGTCATCATCGATGTGCTGGCAAACGACTCGGATGTCGATGGCTCGCTCAACACCAGCAGTGTGTCCGTTGTAAGTGTGCCCGCTCACGGCGCAACCCAAGTCAATGGCTTGAATGGCGAAATAACCTATACGCCCGCCGCAGACTATTTCGGCAATGACAGCTTTCAGTATACGGTCAGAGATAATCAAAACGGTTTGTCTCTACCGGCTACCGTGACCATTACCATCGCGCCAATCAATGACATGCCGATTGCGAACGATGATATGGTCACTGTCGGCGAGGGCGACACCATCCAGGTCGCTGTGCTGGCGAATGATAACGATGCTGAGAACAACCTGATAGCCAGCACCGTCGATACGGTGCTGGGGCCGGCTAACGGCGCCATTCATGAAATCAAGAGCAGCACCGGCGCTATCACCTATATTCCCGATCCCGGCTTTGTCGGTCAGGACACCTTCACCTACACGGTTAGGGATGGTGAAGGCGGCGTTTCAAATGTGGCTACCGTCACCATCACTGTGCAGGAGCAAAGCGACGTACCGGTTGCGGTTGACGATTTTGTGACAACTGAGGAGGATACGTTCGTCGATATTGAGGTCATCGCCAACGACATCGAGTTCGATCTGACACTGGATCTGAACACCATTAACATAGTGAGTCAACCGAGTAATGGGGTAGCAGCCAATGAAGCTCCCGGCACTGTGCGGTACACGCCTTTCAATCATTACGCCGGGCCGGATTCGTTCACCTATACCGTGAAAAATACGGAAGGAGAGACGTCAAACGTTGCCACAGTTAGCATAACGGTTACCCCGGTAAATGATGCGCCTGTGGCCGTAGATGATACCACTGAAACGGATGAGGAGACAGCAGTCGTCATAAACGTGGTCGCTAACGATAGTGATGTCGATGGCGCCGTGGCGCCATTGTCCGTGGAAATCGTGTCCCAGCCTGCCAGCGGTACGGCAGTTGTCGATGGAAACACGGGTTTGGTTACGTACACGCCGAATGTTGACTTCAATGGCGAGGATAGCCTCACCTATTTTGTGCGGGATGATGTCAGTTTGAAATCCAACACCGCCACGGTCAGGGTTACGGTAAATGGCGTCAATGATGCGCCGGTTGCGCACGATGACTTTGCTTCCACAACCATCAACACGCCGGTGCAGATCGCAATACTGCAGAACGACGTTGACGTCGATGGCACGCTTGTGCCGGCTTCGCTGCAGGTGACGCCATCGACCTTTGGCACGACCATTCTGGATGCCAGCGGCATCCTGACATACACACCTAATTCCGGCTTCGAAGGTGAGGACACCTTTACTTATACGGTTCGTGATGACGATGGTACAGAATCGAACCAGGCGACGGTTACTGTAAACGTTGGTACCGTACCAACAGCCGTCCATGACACCACGGAAACCGACGAAGACGTGGCGGTGACAATTGCAGTGCTTGACAACGACAGCGATAGCGACGGTACGCTCATGCCTGCAACCGTCACCGTGCAAACAGCGCCGGCGCATGGCAGCACAAATGTCGAATCCGTAAGCGGCGGCGTCACTTACACGCCTGAGGCAGACTTCAGCGGTACGGATAGCTTCGCCTACACGGTGGAGGACAACGACGGCAACAGCTCCGCGCCGGCGACCGTCCTGATTACGGTGCATGAAATCAATGACCCGCCGGTCGCAGTTGATGACGCCGTAAACACCAATGAAGACGCTGCCGTCACATTTGCCGTCACCGCTAACGATACGGATGTTGACGGCAACCTCGATCCCCTGACCGTGCAGATTACGCAAGCACCGGACAGCGGCGACGCCGATATCGATCTTCTTAGCGGCGATATAACGTATACGCCTGGCGCGGATTTCTTCGGCGAGGATACTTTGTTTTACACGGTCGCCGATAGCGCCGGTGCGATCTCAAACGAAGCACGCGTCATCATAACCGTGGCATCTGACAACGACGCTCCGGTTGCCCTTGATGATAGTGCCACTAGCGACGAAGATGTTGCCGCGACTATCGCTGTGTTGGATAACGACTTCGATATCGATGGCACACTCGACCCGGCAACCGTAACGTTGCTGCGTCAGCCAACTCACGGCGCGGCATCAGTCAACACCGGTTCAGGGGAAATCGTGTATGATCCGGATGATGATTACGCCGGCCAGGATACACTCAGTTACTCGGTCAAGGATAACCAGGGCGCAACCTCCGGCGAAGCTGTTGTCGCCATCACAGTGTTGCCGGTCAACGATGCACCGGTTGCCCTGAATGATACGGTTGTCACCAGCATAGATACGCCGGTGGATATTTTTCTGACAGCAAACGACGATGACCTGGACGGCAGCATCAATACCAATTCTTTGACAGTGACGCTTGCCAGCAATGGCACAACAACGCTGCGCACAGACGGGCATGTCATCTACACGCCCTCATCCGGTTTCACGGGACAGGATTCTTTTACCTACACCATCCGCGATAATGATAATCTTATCTCCAATACGGCGACTGTCACGATTTTCGTGACCATACCGCCCCTGGCCGTGGATGACGCCGACACAACGCTGGAGGGACAGGCAACACAGATCGAGGTCGCAGCCAACGATTCTGATGACGACGGCTCGCTTGATCTCAGCACTGTGACCATTGTGACCGCACCAGATCATGGCACAGCGGACATAGACGCATTCACCGGAGTGGTTACCTACACTCCCAATGCTCAATTCTCAGGCCCGGATTCCTTTACCTACACCATCGCCGACGATTTGGGTGTGGCGTCCAACATCGCAACCGTCAACATTGTTGTGGATGAATTCAACGATCCGCCCATAGCCGTCGATGACACCGCCGTAGTGGCCAAAAACACGGACATCCTGATAGATGTGCTCGACAACGACGCCGATGTCGACGGTTCACTGGATAGAGCTTCCCTGACGATTACCACCCAGCCATCATTTGGGTCGGCTTCCGTTGACAGCGAAGCCATCTTGTACGCGCCGGGTGATAATTTCGGCCCGGATTCGCTCAAGTATACGGTGAAGGATGATGGTGGCGCGGTCTCCAATATTGCGACCGTCTACATCACCGTCAATGACACCAACATCGTACCTATCGCGGTCAATGACACTATCAGCACGCCGGAAGATACGGCGGTGGATATTCCCGTGCTCGACAATGATGACGATCCCGATGGCTCGCTCAATCCTGCGTCCGTCGCGATTGCGTTGGCGCCAGAACATGGCGGCACAGATATTAACGCCACAACCGGCGTGATCACCTACACGCCCGACCCTGACTTCGCTGGTCAGGATAGTCTGCGTTACACCGTGCGTGACGATCCGGCCGATGATGAGTCCAATACCGCAACGGTATTGATTTCCGTAACCCCGGTGAATGATCCGCCCGTGGCGGTAGACGATGAAGCTACCATCGATGAGGATACCAGCGTCGAGATCGCAGTCCTGGATAATGATCTTGACGTCGACAACGCCATCGACAGCACCTCTGTGACTGTGATCGAGGCGCCTGTCAACGGCGCCATCGATACCGTCAACGCGCAAACAGGAAGCATCACCTACACGCCCGCTGCGAATTTTGCTGGCGAAGATTTATTTGTTTATGAGATAAGCGATGTCGGGGGCGGCAAAGACACGGCCTCGGTGCAGATAACGGTAGCCGGGTTGAATGATGCGCCGATCGCAATCGACGACACCGTGCACACCGTCGTCGATACACCCGTGGAAATCGCCATTCTTGAAAATGATGTCGAAGTCGATGTCGATGGCGCGATCAACCCGGCCAGCATCTCGGTGAGCCCGGCCAGTAACGGCGCCATGGGTATCGCGTCGAACGGCGTGGTAACCTACACGCCTGCGGCTGGTTTCTCCGGACCGGACACATTTACATACACCGTGAGAGACAACGAGAATGCCCTGTCAAATACGGCGACGGTTACAGTCAATGTTGGCTTTCTGCCGGTCGCAAATCAGGACACTGTGCAGATGCTTGAGGATGGGTCGCTTTCTCTCGACATTCTGGCCAATGACGACGACGAGGACGGCGATCTGGCGCCGGCCTCGCTGACCATCGTTACGCCGCCGAAGCACGGCGCAGCACAAATCGATAGCAGCACCCGATTGCTCGAGTACGTTCCTGATGCCGATTTCTTCGGGTTTGATACGCTGCGCTACACCGTGCAGGATGACGATCAGCACACCTCGCTGCCGGGCGTGGTGGCCATCGAAGTCGTAGGCGTGAATGATGCGCCGGTTGCTGTGCCGGACACAGTGAATACTGCCGAGGACATCGCGGTGACCGTCGATGTGCTCGCCAACGATTTTGATGTCGATAGCGCCATTGATTCCAGCTCAGTGTCTCTCATAGGCGGCACGATCAACGGCGTCGCCACGGTTGATGGCCAAACCGGTGCGATCACCTTTTTCCCCGGACAGAATTTTAACGGCGTAGGCGAAGTGCGGTACACGGTGAAGGATGAAACCGGAGAAGAATCAAACGAGGCTGCGCTGGTTGTCCACGTGCTGTCGGACAATGATCCGCCTGTGGCGCTGGCAGACTCGTCCGACACGGACGAGGATGTGGCGGCGACCATTGCTATCCTTGACAATGATAGCGACCTGGACGGTATCATCGATAGTTCGCGTGTTGAGATTACCCAACAGGGACGAAATGGCATCGCGAACTTTGATAGCGACAGCGGCCTGCTGACCTACCAGCCGAACCAGGATTTCTTCGGCGTTGATACGGTAGTCTATCGCGTTCACGATGATCTCGGGCAGCCGTCTGAGGCGGCCATCGTAAAAATTACGGTGGCAGCAGTGAATGACGCGCCGCTTGCTGTAGATGACAATTTTGCCACGCCGCTGGATACGCCCATCGAAATTGACGTACTGGCAAATGATATCGAGGTGGATGGCACAATTGACGTCAGTTCGCTGATTATCATCGCCACGCCGTTGAATGGCACGGCTGCCTCACCAGGCGGCGGCTTGATCGCATACACACCGCCCTCCGGCTTTGTCGGGACGGACCGTTTGACCTATAAAGTTCAGGACGACCTGGGCGCGCTATCCAACCTTGGTAC
>CAZVSL010000291.1:0-7886 GCA_964629935.1 uncultured Calditrichaceae bacterium
GCCGTGGGAAGGCCTGGCTCCCTGGTTTACAAACACGCGCCAACAAACGCTTGACGTGGTTGCATGGCTACTACAGCGTGGCATGCAGGTCAGGGGGCACAATCTGGTTTGGCCATCCTGGGGCAACTTACCCGATGATTTGCAGCAAAATCAAAATGACCTGGCCTTCGTGCGTCAACGGATCGAATCGCATATCCAGGAAGAGGTAGGATATGACGGACTCAAGGGAAATCTGGTGGAATGGGATGTGGTCAACGAGCCGGCACATCTTTTTGATCTTGCCGATGTATTTGGCCGCGAAGTGGTGCACGAGGAATACGCCAAATGGTTTAATCTGGCTGTCCAGACAGATTCCAGCGCCAAAATGTATATCAATGACTTCGGCATCATCATGCAGGGCGGCGTGGACCTGAATGCCCAGGAGCAATACCAGGAGACCATTAGCAATATCCTGGATGCCGGCGGACAGATCGATGGCATCGGGATTCAGGGGCACGTGCGACCGCCCCTGGCTTCGCCGCAAGTGGTGTATGATATCCTCGATGATTATGCAGCGCTGGCGCCTGAGCTGAGTATCACCGAATATGACCTCATCAACGCTCCTGACGATCTCGACGCCGATTATCTGCGCGATCTGTTGACCATTGCGTTCAGCCATCCCGCTGTCAATAGCTTCGTGATGTGGGGATTCTGGGATAGCTCACACTGGCGGGGTGAAGCGCCGCTGTTCGACGCCGACTGGAATCTCAAGCCATCCGGTCAGGCATACCTTGATCTGGTTTTTGATGCCTGGTGGACCGACGAACAGGTTCAGACAAACGCTGAGGGCAATGCCGCCGTGCGAGGCGTTCTGGGTGAGTATCAGGTTAAAGCTACATACCAAGGCGTGAGCAATTCCCGCGAAGCAATCCTCACCCGTGGTGGAGCTACGATAGAGATGGTGCTCGATGTGCCGACCAGCGTCATAGAGCACGGTCAGATTCCGGAGGCTTACGCGCTGGCAGCCAACTATCCGAATCCGTTTAATCCGCAGACGACGATTCGCTTTGCCTTGCCCCAGGCTGGTCCTGTGCGCCTGACCGTGTATGATGCTATCGGACGTGAGGTTGCGGTGCTGATAGACAAGGCGATGCCCTCCGGCCACCATCAGGTTGCTTTTGAAGCCGGGGAACTTCCGAGCGGCGTGTATATCTATCGTCTTGAGGCTGGTGTATTTCGCCAGGCGCGGCGTATGTTGCTGCTCAAATAGGTGGCAGTTGGCAGTGGCAGTTGGCAGTGGCCGTTTACCGGAGTATATTGGACGCGTCTCTATTTAGATTTTGACTCTAAAAAAACACTGAGTACTCACCCTGTTGCCATTTCAGGGACTGGCAGTGGTTTCCCTGTGGCTTCACTATACAGTACGTCGGGACAGAAATCTACCTCATTCGGCCAAACAAGTGTACCAATTTCTTGATCAACTTTCACTTGCTTGAAGAATTCTACATCCTCTAACGGGGCAAAAACCCCTCCACGACCCATAATTCGATTCCTGAAGTCCAATTCTCTTTTCTCCCCATCAGTGAATGTCAATTCCAGGCGGTATTTTTCAATATGACGAACATTTTTAATTCGTGGTAACATAGGCAAACATCCTAATCTAACGGTTCAATTCTTTGAGCCGGCTGGTCACTGCGCAAACGCTCCCAGTTCCGCATTAATTCTTGTTGATGGAGGGCGGCCCATTCAACAACCATTGATTCAGCTCGATGCGGTAAATTACCGCGTATACATTCGAATAATGATACCAAAGAAACGACTGATTTCTGGCATGGTACCTCCAATCCAATTTCTGCGCTACCAACATCAAGCTTAAACCAAATATACAATACTTCTTGTAAAGATGCAATCTTCCCAATTGGGCGGAAGTTTTCAATGAATCTCTTTTTACCGACTGTTGCTGACTATACTAACCAGGCAGCAAAGAAGTCAAATTCCCAGCGCGGCACAGCCGCAGCGTGGCTATATTGCTTCTCATCCTTTTGCATTGTTTTGCAAAGAATGAGAAGCAATAGCATGAATAATTCGGGCTACTACGCACCAACGTCGGACTTCTGCGGATTCTCATCCACCACTGTGACCGGCGGCGGTTTGATCCATTTTTTCACCATTGCCAACAGAGCGGCCTTGCGCAATGGTTTGGAGAGGTAATCGTCCATGTCGTGTTGCAAGCACTTTTCATGGTAACCTTGCAGGGCATGAGCGGTCAAAGCGACGATGGGGACGCGGTCCATGCGGTTTTGGCGGTGCCAGGCCCGGATTTCTTGCGTGGCCTGGAAGCCATCCATAACCGGCATCTGGACGTCCATCAGTATCAGATTGAATTGGCTTCTCTTTGCGATATTTACCGCTTGTTGACCGTCTTGCGCGATATCAACAGAGAGGCCGGCTTTTCCAAGAATCCGTTTCGCTTCCGGTCACCACTGCCGCCAGAGTGCGCAATAACTTCATCTGTCTCACCGGCTTGCGGATGACCCGGCAAATGCCAAGATGTCGCCGGCTTTCAGCATTGGTGCTGTCAGCAAATGAAAGCAAGACGATTTTACTGGCCGCCTGGCTGGATTTTTCACGCAGTTTACGGAGCAACTCGATGCCACTCATTTTTGGCATGTCTTCGTCCACCAGCAGCAAGTCATATCTTGTGGACTGCTGCAGCAGGATTTTCAAAGCGCGCTTGCCGGCGCTGGCCGTGGCAACCTTCATTCCTGCGGCTTCCAGGGTCTGTTTCAGTATCCGGCGACTGGTGGCATTGTCATCAACGATGAGCCCGGAGAGATTTTCGAGCGTGGCCAGCGCTTTCGTATCTGTCTCGTCTTGGTCGGTTTTTGCAGTCTGCACAGGCAGTGTTATGCGAAACGTGCTGCCTTTTCCGGCTTCGCTTTCCAGCCACATTTCGCCGCCCATGATCTCAACCAGTGACTTCGAGATACTCAATCCCAGGCCGGTGCCGCCGAATTTGCGCGTGGTTGTGTTATCGGCTTGCGTGAATTTTTCGAATACTTTCGACTGACTTTCGGGTGGAATACCGATGCCGGTGTCTTGCACCTGAAAATGCAACATCGTCCGGCTGTCCCGCGCGTCATGGCCTTCTTCTGCTGACGCCTGCAGCACGATTTCCCCATGTTCGGTAAACTTGATGGCATTGCCGGTCAGATTGGTCAGAACCTGTCGGAGTCTCGTCGGGTCGCCGGTGATTTGGGCGTTAAGACCTGGTTCAACAAAACAGAGCAGCTCCAGCCCTTTTTCCCGGGCACGCACGCTAAACATTTGTGCCACATCATCCAGTAGCTCGTGCAAGTCAAAGGAAATATGCTCGATTTGCAGTTGGCCTGCTTCTATTTTCGAGACGTCGAGAATATCATTAATCAGGGAGAGCAAAGTATCAGAAGAGCTCTGCACAATGCGCAAGTAGTTTTGCTGCTCTCTTGTCAAATCTGTTTCCAGCGCCAACTCCGTCATACCAATGATCGCATTCATCGGGGTCCTGATTTCGTGGCTCATATTGGCGAGAAAATCGCTCTTGGAGCGATTGGCTGCTTCGGCTGCTTCTTTGGCCTTGAGCAGCGCTTGCTGGGCTCGTTTCCGCTCTGTGATATCGCGCACAATGGCCTGAACCATGGGCTTGCCGCGAATGATGACCCGGCTCAGGCTGACTTCAACGTCAAACAGCGTACCGTCAGGTTTGATGTGTTGCCATTCGAGAAACTGAGCCCCCTCTTTAAGTACGCCCTCGATCTTTTCCTTGCCCACTTCGCGTGAGCTGCGTCCGTCTGGCTGCCGCTCAGGCGAAAAGTCATAAGGCTTTCTGTTCAAAATCTCTTGCCGGCTGACGCCAAAGACTTTCTCAGTCATCGGATTGCAGTCCACGAAAGTATCTCCATCCATCAAGAAAATCGCATCGTGCGCGTTTTCAAACAGAGTTCTGAACTTGCTTTCCGAATTAGCCAGGTGTTCACTGGTCCGTTGCCGCTCCAGTTCTGCTGAGGCTCGGGTAGCAAAAATCTGTACTAGGGATTCTGCCATCTCCTGATTCTTCAGAGGTTCGCGCCCAAGAATAACAAGCAATCCCAGAGCTTCCCCATCTGAACCAAACAGAGGCATTCCCAGATAGCTTTCCGCCTCCATTTTGGCAAGCAGCTCATCAGCAGGAAATTTCTTTCTGACCCCGCTGGGATAGTAGCGCAGCTTTTGGCCAGCGACATTTTCGCACGGCGTGTTCTCGAGATGATATTCAATGTTATCGATGATCTCGCCGTTCAAGCACACGGCTTTGGTCTTGATGCGCGAGTCGTCATCCCAAACAAGCTCGCCGACGAGGGCACAATCAACCTCCAGCATTTTGGCAAGGTAGTGCACAAGCGAGCGAAAGAACGCTTCACCCGTAAACGCGGAAACACCTTCGGCTATGTTGCGCAGGGTTTGTTCCGTCTGTTTGCGTTCGGTAATATCCCGGATGATGCAGGTGACAAGCAGACCGTTCTTTGTCTTGACAGGACTTAAGCTAATATCCGCGGGAAACTCACTTTCATCCCTACGCCATGCCGGCGCTTCAAAATTTATGCTTTCTTTCCGCAAAGCGGGGTCACGAGCAAATCGCTCAATATGTTGCTTGTGCTTTTGGTGAAATTGCGGCGGCACCAAAAGATTGATAGGCCTCCCAATCATTTCATCACGTCGGTAGCCAAACATGTTCGTTGCCTGGCGGTTCGTAAGGGTGATGACGCCGCCACTGTTGACCACAATCATGGCGTCCGGCGCTGTTTCTATCAGGGCGCGAAATCTGGTTTCGCTCACGCGCAGCGCTTCCTGAGTCAATTGCAAATCTTTAAGCGTTCTCACCAGTCTGGTTTTCTGTTGACGCAACGTCTCCGTTCGTTCGGCAACAGTGTGCTCCAACTTGCGGTTTTGATTCCGGATCGCATAAACTCGATATCTGTACAGGCTGCCGGAAAGCAATAACACGATCAGAGCAGTGGCGCCGGCGAACCACCAGGTATGCCAGAAAGGCGGTTCGATGGTAAAGGAAACCCGCGCCGATTTTGACCAGTCGCCGCGGTACTTGCGACCCTGAATTTCCAGGGTGAATTCGCCCGCAGACAGATTGGCGTAAACGATCTCGTAACCATTGACAGCTTTCCATTCCTTGTCAAAACCTGCGATGCGATAACGAAAACTCAGCCGCTTTTTATTGATGAAAGTGAGCGGCGAAATTTTGACATGCAATTTGTTTCGGAAATGAGGCACAATAATTGTGCTGTCCAGATTGACGGCTTCATTCCCCAGAAAGAATTGCTGAATCTCAGGTTGTTGCGGCTGGCTGTTGGTCAGGTCATATTTCGGATTGTAGTGACTGAGCCCTCCCGCTGTGCCAAACCAGAGTGTGCCGTCAACATCGGCCAAAAATGCACGGGAGTTGGATTCGTTGCTGGCATATCCTTCAGCCGTGCCATAATTGACAAATGTTTTGCCATCAAAGCGGTCGACGCCGCGCGCTGTGCCGATCCAGAGATTGTTGCGCTGGTCAACGCCAAGCGAATAGACGGCTTCGTTGAACAGCCCGTCTTCCGTGGTATAGGTTCGGAAGCTGCAACCGTCAAAGCGCGTCAGTCCAAGCGAAGCATGATAACCAAACCAGATATTGCCTTGCAGATCCTCGCAGATGAAATAAGGCTCATTGCTGGCCAGGCCATCGGCCGTTGTGTACGTTTGCCATGCAGAGCCGTTCCAGCGTGACAGACCGTTGTCGCCGGATACCCAGACGTCGCCATTGCCAGCAACCAGCAGGCGCAACTCAGAAAACAACTGCCCCGGAATTTTGACCGCTCGAAAATCACCTGCCCGGCCTTTGAACAAGCCTTTGGACCGCACTGCGACCCAAAGTGCTTGCTGATGGTCTTCGGCAACATGGACAACGGCGCCTTGAATGCTTGTGTCTGACTCAACCCGGAACAGCTTTCCTGTACCGTGCCGGAGCGCCGGCTGCAAGTTAGGAAGATCGAGGGTGAGATAATCCAGACCGCGGTTCGTACCAATCCACAACCGGCCCTGGCTGTCTTCAAACAAACAATGCATGGCATTGTCACTCAAGCCATGCGCAGTCGAAAAATTATACCAGTTCTGACCATCGAATAGGTTGAGACCGTTGATGGTTGCGACCCAAAGGTTGTCAACACTATCTCGTATGAGCATGCGGATGTTGTTGGATGAGAGTCCCTCTGCTTCCGTGTAGTTTGTAAAGGCGCGGCCCTGAAATTTTGCCACACCGCCAAAACCGCCGATCCAGATCATGCCATCGCGGTCTTGTGTCACGCTGCGTACGTCCGGAAAAGGCAGACCGTTAGCTGTGGTAAGAAAGCGCAGGCCGTGGTCATCGACGATTCCGAGCCCATTGCTCGTTGCCAGCCAGGCCACGTCATCCCGACTGATGTGTATGGATTTTAATGACGATCCCAGACCATCGCTTTCCGTGTAGGATGCAAGCAACTCCGTGCCTTTGAAGACATAGACTCCCTCACGCAAGCCCACCCAGAGTTTCTCCTCACTGTCTAAAGCGAGCGCAACGATTTTCTTGCCCTCGATATTTTCGTTCGGGAAGCGTTTGTAGCTTGCATTATGATATTGAAAAAGCCCGTCATCAGTCCCTGTCCATAAGTTGCCATCATTGTCAAACAACAAACCGTTTATCTGAACTTCCGGGAACCGGTCCTGCTTTACCACCGGAGGACGGAAGCGCGAACCGTCAAAACGGAACAAGCCGGAGCGCGTGCCACACCAGACCGTGCCACGTTCATCCACGGCGAGCGACAAGATTCGTTTTTCCGGCAAGCCTTCAGTTGTACCGTAGTTGGTAATACGTTTTGAATCCCAGCGGGACAGCCCGTCATTAGTTGCGATCCATATATTGCCAGTACTGTCCTGGGCGATGGCATTTATCCAGTCATTGTTCAGTCCCTGGCGAATGCCCAATATCTCAAATCTATGGCCATCAAAGCGGTTGAGTCCTGCCTGCGTGCCGATCCAGAGGTAACCGTCCTGGTCCTGAAACAGTGCCTGTGCAACCAGTTGGGAAAGACCGTCATCTCCGGTGTAGTTGTGGAAGGTGTACTGTTGCGCGTGGCCAGGCGTATACCAGCCCAACAGCAGATTCAGCAAGAGTATGATGCCTGCACTGAGCAGATTGGTAAAAAGATGCGACCGGGTTGAGCGGCAAGCGTCTTGTTGTTGCGGAAGGATGCTGAGTATCCTGGCGAGTTTGTGAGCGCCTCTTATCTTACAGAAACCGAGAGAGGGAGATAGTCTCATAGGTTCTTGTCTGTGCTCTTAGTCGTAGCCGGCCTATGCCAGAATCAAAGGGGTTATTGCTTCAAGTTCCGTTCTATGATGCTTTATCGTCTCGTCAGGCAATGAACTAAAAAAAGCGGCGGGAATTCTATTGGTGATTTTCAGTTTGGCAGGAGTTCTCGATGTGCTATAGCTCTATCTTACTCTTTAAATGGCAGAATTTGTTAGTTGCCATCACTCTTTTTGTGCCTCATAGCGTTTCTTACCCGTAAACTCTGCTTCAAGATTTGTAATGTCGCCTTGTCTTTGGGACGATTCGTGGCTTCCTTGGCCTCGATAATATCTTCTAAAGCTGCTACCCATACCATTCGCTTACCTATCTTGATTTTCCTGGCTCGAGAGCGGATCGATTCAAAACTCTTTCGACTCGAGAGCTGCAGAATGAAATCCACTTGAACAGGCAAACCAACAGCACGTATCATTTTTGATGATGGCTCATAAGGTCGAGACAAGCTGACACCAACAAGCTTAGCAAACTCTCCTAGCTTTTTTTCGAGTTGAGGGTG
>CAZVSL010000292.1:0-4945 GCA_964629935.1 uncultured Calditrichaceae bacterium
AGATTGCGCTGACGTTCAACGTATCACTGTAGAGCGGGTTGTCTGCCTGAATGTTTTTGACATAAAAGGAGCTCGTGCTGTCGTCTCCTACCTCTATTTTGCCAAAATCTATGGCTGTTCGCGACAGTGTGATCTCCGGCCCTTTTGCGCTGCCGGTTAGCTGAACGGTATGCTCGCTCTGCTGCCGGTCGTTGCTGTTTATGGTTACCGTCCCTTGAAACGTAGTTCTTGCGTTAGGAACAAACCGAATGCGAATTTGGGCGTCGCTGTTTGCCGGGATTGTGAACGCCGACGCACTTTCATAGAGAAAGAAAGGCGACGGCACTGAAATGCTGTTTATCACCAGCTCTGCACAGCTTTCGTTCGTGATGGCCACGGCCAAAATCTTGTCTCTGCCCGCGCTCAGGGTATCAAAATCCAGAGTCGTGGTGGACAGCACAAGTTTTCCCGTGCGGCATATCAGGAGCGTCTGTCCAAAACTGGAGCTCAGAGTGGTATCCATTTCCGTTCCAGCCAGGTCCCTGGCGCCGAATATCTGAAAGTTGTACTCGCCGTCATCAGCGCCTGGATTGGCATCAGACACGGTGAACAGACCCTGCCACAAAGTCTCAGAAATCCAGCCCTGACCTTCCGGTACGTTGAATTCGAATGGTTCCGAGAGACCAAACTTCACTGTGGGCGAGATGTTTGGGTCCATTTGCCGGTCGAAGATCAATTGCACGCGAATGTCTTCATACGATGTTTCTGTGACAGGCTGGCCATCGATCAAAAATTTGACGTCGGTCAATTGGGGCCTGGTTTGCGCCGACAAACCGGCTGCCGACAGCAGAAAGATGACGGCACAGAAAAAAGCTACAAAACCATTCTGACCATGCTGGATTATTTCAGGAAATCCTGTTTGCGATTCTGGGCAACCTTTCAAGAACGATAACATAGAGTCTTTATCCCGGTTGTGTCTAAATCTTCTGTTGTATTCTTCAGAGTGAGCAAGAAAGTGTCGTGCTTATGGAAAACTTGGCGGCCCGCCCAGTCTCCCGGAACTGCCCCCCGGCCCGCTGGCTGAATCATCATCTCCCGTAAGCAGTAAGACGCCGGCGCCAACCCCGCCGGCAACCAGGGCGCCGATTCCTATATAGAGCCACTTTGACCCGCCGCTCTTCTCATAATACTGCGGCCGTGGCGCAGGGCTCGCCGCTTCCCGGGTGGGAGCAGTTGGACGATAAGATTCATTCTTGCCGCCGGAATTGTTGTACAAGGATGTTTCGGAATGACTGCCTGCGATTCCCATCAAGTCTCTGGCGAATTGAGGCATTTGCTCGAGGACGGCGTCAAAACCACCTTCAAAGGTTCTTTCCTGCGACTTGACGGTCTGCCCGCTGGCGACATGCACCATGTGAACATCAAGTGTATTGGCGGAACCAGATTGCCTGATCTCGCCATAGACAACGAGCTGAACGCCAAGGGCTGTGCCCAGACGCAGGGCACAATTGACATCGGGGCAGCCGCGGTCGGGGTCGAGCCCCTGACTTAACAAACCCTCTTCCATCCTCACCTGCGACATAGTAAAAAACATACCGGTGCTTGAGATTTCCCGCGTGAGTTCTCCTGAAATCAACTTGACATCTGTGTAATCAAAGCTATCAGTTTGCCCGGCCAGGTTCAGAACAGCCAGAGAATACTTGCTTGAGCCCTGGGCAGACAGACTGCTGTGCAGAGATAACAGAATAATCAGTGATGTCAAAATCAAAGCGTGACTAGGACGGTACATTTGGTGTTTTCCCTCGTTTTTTGGATGGCGTAAACAGCAAAAGGACTTTCGTGTAAACGGGCGTAGCAATCACTCGGAACCATGATTGCTCCACTTATGCTATTGCCGGCATGGCAGGGCTTGTCAGTCTGGAATTTTTATCCGTTCCCCCTTGAACTGACAAAGATTCCGGTCATATAACAATAATTGCGGAAAATATCGCTATAAATGCTTGATATAGTATCAGTTTGGAACAGTCACATCGCGAGGCTACTTCTGGCAAAGTGTGAATTAGCCCGACTTATTCACAAAAATGCGCTGCGCGTATGGAAAGTCTCCGCTCAACAACAGCGGAGCTAACTGAAAAATTCACGTAGCAGTCACTATTTCGCTAAGGCCATGTTTGTTGAAACTTTACTACAAGATTGAGCGAAGTTTGTGAATTTTTCAGGTTAGAAATGCCACTGGTTTTAGTTGCGGAAAATACATAAGAGCACTATCTTGACTGAAAGTGAGCCACGCACACAGAGAACAAACGGGAGCCACTCATGAACACTGCCATGAGCAAACTGCCATCCCTGCCGCTGGATGAATGGGAACAAAGCAAGATGACCTTGCACCTCTATCTTCAAATCGCCGGCAAGATTCGAATGGCGAGCATGCCCCGCAGGAACCATTGGTGGAATCTGACATTCTATGTCAGCCCCCGCGGGCTAACGACCCACGCCATACCATTCAACAATGGTTTGGATACTTTCGAGATCACTCTTGACTTTCTCCGGCATCAGGTGGATGTAATGAGCAGTCAGGGAGAATTAAGGAGCTTTCAACTTCAGGATGGGTTGAGTGTCGCCAGTTTCTACCAGCAGCTTTTCACTTGCTTGAATGAATTGGGTATAGAGGTCGAGATCGTCGACAAACCCTATGACTTGCCCGTTACCAGGCCTTTTCCCGAGATAACTGAGTACAGTGCCTATCAGCAGGAGTATGTGCAACGCTTCTGGAGAATCTTGATGTGGGTGGATGGCGTGTTCAAGGAATTCAGCGGGCGCTTTTACGGCAAGACCTGCCCGGTGCACCTGTACTGGCACCACATGGATCTGGCTGTGACCCGCTTTTCCGGCAAACGTGGGCCTGAATTGCAAGCTGATATGAACATCTCAGAAAAGGATGCTTATTCTCATGAAGTTATCAGTTTCGGCTTCTGGGCTGGCGACGATAACGTCAGAGGGCCGGCATTCTATTCATACGTTTACCCCTCACCGCAAGGGCTCGACAAGCAGCCGTTAAAGCCGGCTTCTGCCTCCTGGGTCGACAGCAACGGCAGCTCAATGGCCATGCTGATGTATGATGACCTGCGTCAGGAGGACGATCCACGCCAGGCCCTTCTGGATTTCATGGAGACCGCCTATCAGGCCGGCGCACGCTTAGCCAACTGGGATGTTGACGACTTTGCTGTGCCACCTTTGAGTGAGTTATAGACCGGAAGCGGAATTCGAAGGCTGCAAATTGAAGTCTTGACCCTTTTGGAAACTGGCTCGAGATAACGACTTATGAGCACGAGATGCCGCATTAACTTCAACTTTGAGATCCAAACCGGTGAGTGAAATCATGCCCCTTGTTTACACAAATCGAAAAGAAGATGTGTACTACCTGCACCAAGCTACCACAAAAAAAGGAAATCCCAGGTACTATTTCTCTAAATCGCAAAAAGGTGAGCTCCTGGACGAAGTTCCTGACGGTTACGAGATCTACGAGAATCCGAATGTCCAGGTCTTTCTGCGGAAAAAGGAGCCGCAGCTCATCACAGATAGCGGAATTGATGCCATCCGACACAGTATCGAACAATACACGGATCTCACGGATTACAAAATCGATGTCAGGAAGGCAACCCTGACGATTCATTTGCCAAACCAGAATATGGACGAGCTGAAGTCTCTCGGGTTGGGGTTCCCGAAACAGGCGGCACTGCAAGAGTTTTTTCGCAAGAATCAGACTTATACGGCCATGATGAGATTCCGGCTGCTTGACCAGGCTGAGAGAATCTTTGTGGTTGAAAGATACTACTCCCGTGGTGAAGAGGGCTGGATGGAGATCGGTTCGGGAGACAATCTGCAGATTTTAGCCGAGCTCTATTGTCGACATCTGGTCAAAAATTCCTTTTTTGAGCTTTATTGATCCTGTGAGGGTCAACGCTTTTTTTACTAGCTCCGAGCCTAAGATTCTGAATCCGCCATCACCTCGAACTCGCCGCCCTCACGCACAAACGGCATCTTGAGATAATTTGGCGTGAGCTCATCGGGATTGACTCCGAGACTCTCCAGCAATCCCTGTGGGATTTCCTGGTGCATAACCTTTAGAAAAGGAGTAATCTCATAACGCCCCGCCGACAAGTTCAGCGAGGTGAATTCAAGGGCGGTTGAGCGCACAACCGGCGAGGCGCCCACCAATATTTTTTCCTCGGTTTCCACCCGCAAAGGCTCGAAAACAAAGACCTGACCGCTTTCCACATTTCTGAAGAAGATGGGTCCGAGAAAACCGGCCGTGGTTTTGGGAAACACCACCGTCGCCGTGTCAGCGATGTCGGCTCTGGTCTGCAATTCCACACTTACCCGAATATTGCCATTAAAGCTGGTTTGCACGGCAGTTGGCTCGACCTGCGGTCGTATCGTCAGGAACTTATGCAACCGCTTTGCTGAACGAAGCTCGCCGTCTGCATTGAGTGCAGCCTCATCATAAATAAAGGAGCCGTTACGGATGGCGACCTCCTCGAAGTCGAGCTTATAGTTTGCAACATAAAAGTATAGCCTGAAAACGCCGGTCGCACCTCGAATGCTGCCTGCTGGCAGGGTGAGGCTGAACTCTCCATCCGCGTTGGTGAAAGCTCCGAAGTCAAAGCCCTCGAGCCAGACATACACGCTTTCGGGCTGATTGTTGAGATCCAACTGCACGCGGCCGCTGATCTCTCTGTTGCCGGCGCCAATTTCATTTTCACCCACCGGGTTGCTTGTGCAAGCTGAGAACCAGCAAACATACAGCAAGACGCCAACGTGAGTTATGGTCTGCTTGATACGGTTCATGATCACAACTTCTCTTTTCATTCTCGAAAATTTACGTATTCAACAAGGGTTATCTTGTGTTTACTCATTGCACCGACCTTGCTACGCGAAATCCATAGCGCGCTGAAGCCAGGTCCGC
>CAZVSL010000292.1:4955-7883 GCA_964629935.1 uncultured Calditrichaceae bacterium
GCATACGGATTTGCGCTTCCGGCACTGAAGTTGTTGTGAGCCGTGCGATTTGCGGCGCGACATTCCACGGCTGAGCTGCGCGCACTGCCGCCGCGCAAGACAGTTATGAAATCAAAACGTGCGACCGGCATGGCTTCGCCGGGCCCGATTGGGTTATGCAGCGGGCTATGGGCGTAAAAGTCTGCAGCATATTCATTGAAAACATGCTCGGCAACATTGCCGGCCATATCGAACAGGCCCAGAGGATTTGCAGGAAAGCTGCCCACCGGCGCCAAATCCGCATAGGTATCGCGCCCGCCGGTTCCGACATAGTTGGCCAGCTCGTGAGTGAGCGTGCCATCTGCGGTGCCGAACTCCAGCGCCCGGTCCGCACGGGCAGCGCGCTCCCACTCTGCTTCGGTGGGCAGCCGCAAGCCATAAAAATCGCAAAAGGCGGCTGCGCCAAACCAGGTAATCCTGGTGACCGGCAGTCCTTGAAAACCGGAACCGACGGGAATTTCAAACGCGCTGCCATCAAACGTGATGAACGGCACGCCATCCGACAGCGTCATATAAAAAAGCGGCAGGTAAGGTCCGTTGCGCGGCAGGACCAGCCCGGCGCCTTCATCCACCAAAATGTCGCCCCGCGCCAGGGCCCGATTGAGATAGAAAACATACTCCCTGTTGCTGATCTCGAATTTACCGATATCATACGCATCCAGCATGACTTCATGCTCCGGCTGTTCGTCGTCCTCGCCATTATCGTCGCCCATGACAAAGCTGCCGGCCGGCATGCGTACCAGCTCGAAACGGGGCTGACATTCCGGCTGTACCACAACATAGCTGGTGGCGCGCAGACCGCTAAATTCGGCCACAACCCGCACGGACTCTGGCGCTGCCACGCCGGTAAATGTTTGCAGCAAACCAGCAGAAGTCATCTCGGAAACCATATTCTCCTGCTCGACTTGCCAGGTAGTCTCGCTCGTTACAAATTCAATGGTGGTTGGCGAACCGGAGGTGATGGTATTGGCGATCGCCCGGAATGCCACAGTCTCACCAGCCTGAGCGCGTACACTGGCTGGTAGAATGGTAAATCTGGAGGCTCCCTGAGTCACTTCGATTTGCACAGTAGCAGATTGCTGCTGAAATTCAAACCGCACGGTTTCAATACCTGTTGCACCCTGAAATGATTGGAACAGTCCCGTTGCATCGATTGAACCTGCCAGGCCCGGAGAAATGCTCCATGTACCGTCTGCTGTTACCTCGCGCTGCTCAGCGTCATTTATCGTAGCCAGAGCGGCAAGTTGGATCACGCCGCCGGCAATGGTGGTAAAGGTTTCGGCGTCGATTCTCACATCTGTGGCGGTTTGGGTTGGCTCCGTAAGGTTATCCCGGCAGCTCAACAATAACACCCAGGGCAAAAGAACTGTATAAAAGAGATGTGAACGGAAAGTGAATGACATTTGGCTATGCCTTTTAATTGTACCTCGAACCTACTGCGACCAGGCAACGCGGGTTCCTGCAGGCAATCCGTCGAGGCTGGTTTAGTTCACTAGTTATCCAACCTACTTTGCCGGAAACAAATATAGTGGTCGCCCATACCCGAGGCACGATAATCTTGATGGGAAGTTTTTTAGAACTTTTTAGCCTTGGAGGATTCTCGCTTACGAGACTATTCAATCCGTCTGATCATAAACGGAATCGTCAATAGTACAGCTTCACCAGCGTTCTATTCCATGCAGACTGGCCTCAGGCTTAAGGTTTGATCAGTTTCAACGATATTATTTAAGAGAGGCAGCATGCCTCATATCAGGGCCCCAGGCCGGGTTGACACAAAGGACTACTTATTGAGCATTGACGGCAAAAAGCCAAACATTCTGGTCGCCGACGATGACATTGCCATCCGCAAACTCTTGCGCCTGATTCTGCAACGCGAACACTATCAGGTGTACGAGGCTGAAGATGGCGCACGCGCACTGGAAATTGTCGAAAACGAGGTCATCGAAATCATCCTGGTAGACATTCTCATGCCAAACATGACCGGCATTGAATTTCTGCGCAAGATGAAATCAAATCCTCTGACTGCTGCTATACCGGTCATTCTGTGTACTTCCATTTCGGAGCAGAAGTACGTAAAGGAGGCGCTCAATCTGGGAATCTCAGGCTATGTTCTCAAACCCATTGTGGCGCGCGAGCTCTTGCTCAAACTCAACCGTGCAGAAAAGCAGGTGCATCCGGTATTGGATGATCCACACAAGACCATCCGTTTGCTCGGTCTGCAAATGAACGAATTTCGCGAGCTCGTGGGCCTCCTGGTTGATGAAGCGAGGAATCAACTCAAGTTGATCGGACCAAGCATTGAAAAAGGCGATCTCAATCCACTCTTCAAGTTTACGCGGGACCTGTCCAATACTGCTGGCAATTTTGGCGCCCGCGCCCTGCAGCATACAGCCTATGAAGCAGGCAAATGTATGCTTGCCAAAGAAGAGGGCCAGCGTGAGAAGTACCTATTGACGTTGCGCACCCAGATGGAGCGTTTGCGGCAGGCGGTTGAGAGGGTATAGACACTTCTCAAAAGTTAACTATCCGTCGATCATGAGCCATACTTCATTTCTACTACTCATACCGCACAGCCTCTATGGGATTGACGCCTGAGGCTCGCATGGCTGGCGCCAGAGCAGCCATAAAAGCCACAATGAGGACAGCCAACGACACAAATGTAAAGATAATCGGATCTGTGCCATTTACCTGATACAAAATATCCTTCATGAAGTCCGTAAGAACTGCGGCAACCAATACGCCGATGATAATGGCAACAGCCGTTAATTTGAACACTTCTACCATAACGAGACCCAAGATGTCACGGCTGTTGGCTCCCAAAACCCGGCGAATTCCCATCTCGCGCGTGCGGCGGTTGACGGAGTAGGACATCACGCTAAATATACCGAT
>CAZVSL010000293.1:0-1565 GCA_964629935.1 uncultured Calditrichaceae bacterium
CCATTTCGATGGAACCAGCGTTCATAATTGCTTTTTCAACATGTTCAATGCCACGGTCAACGCGCAGCAGACCTGCGTGAAAAATCGAGGCGACCGGACCGCGCGTATTCGCACACACTTCAGTGGCAGCTTCAACGCCGCCTTCGTTAAGAGCTTTCTTAATTGTCGCCAAAAACTTGCGCGTATTTACAGAAGCACGAGAAAGTGTCCACAATCTTTCCAGACTGATAGCGATTCCGAAGACTAAAAGCGCCAGAATTGGCCACATTGCCCAGCCTCCCTTATTAAACATCTCCAAAAAATTCATTACTCTTATTCCTCCCTTAAGTGAACAAGTTTAACTGGATATGTGTGAAGGTTTGTTGAACGAATTGAATAGAGATCAGAAATGTTTCAACAGTATAATTACTTTTGCTTTAAAAGTCAATAACTTTTTTTGAGCAGCCGCTCAGCGCCTGCCATCTACGGCAGCTCCGATTAACTTGCCTGCAAGTGGAAATTGCTGCATGGCTTCGGCGACCTGGGCGTCTCCATAAACCTCGACTTGACGAAATTTTTCCGTGCTCCAAAGGCGCCTCGCCAACTCACTCTTAATCCGCCGTTTGATGAAGTCCCGGTCGCGGGTTAATTCATCTTCATAAGCGTTTCTGTTCCTGGCAAACTGCCAGAATTCGTCCATCAACTGTGCCCCCACTTTGAACTCGCTTGCAAAACGGGAAAAATCATCTTCCCACTCCCTGTATCTCGGCGCAACCATCTGGCCGAAATCGAAAAAGATCCGCTCCTGTACCAGAGCAATGGTCGCTGGTGTCAATCTTGGTGAAGCCACGATCACATCCGGTGAAATGCCGCCGCCGCCATAGACCTTGCGTCCGGATTGGGTAGTGAAAACTGGCTTGTCCTCGGTATCCGTGGTATCCAAATTGGGGTCGTAGCTGTCGTAACCACCGGTCACATACTCATCAAGGCCGTTGTCGTAAGGCCGTTGAATGAGCCTGCCGGACGGTGTGTAGTAACGGGCCGTGGTTACGCGTAGAGCTGAACCGTCCCTGAGCGAAACTTGTGTCTGAACGAGCCCCTTGCCAAAAGAGGTCTCTCCCACGACCAGGCCGCGGTCCCAGTCCTGAACAGCGCCGGCGACTATCTCGGAGGCGCTGGCTGAGCCATGGTTGATCAAGACCACCAAAGGCAGACCTGCATATTCTGCATTGTCGCTGGAGTAGTAATCCTCGTTGGCGCTGGCGATCCGGCCACGGGTGTATACAATTCTTTTCTCTCCCTTCAAGAAAAAATCGACCATCTCCACCGCCTGGTCCAGGTAGCCGCCGGAGTTGCCGCGTAAATCGAGCAAAAGTTGCTGCATGCCCTGGCCGTCAAGCTCAAGTAAGGCAGCGCTCAACTCTTTGCCTGTAGTGCGCGCAAACCTACCGACGCGAATGTAGCCAGTACGGCCATCCAGCATGAAAGCTGTAGTGATACTACGCACAGGAATCTTGTCGCGGATGATTGTCACTTCAAAAGGCTCGTCAACGCCGCCTCTGGCTACCTTGATGGTGACTGCTGTT
>CAZVSL010000293.1:1575-7874 GCA_964629935.1 uncultured Calditrichaceae bacterium
CCCTTTGAACCTAACAACTCTTCCCGGACTTCATCTTCGGTGATGCCGTATGTAGATTTGCCTTCGATTTCGACAATCCGATCGCCGGAACGGAGTCCAACCTCTTCGGAAGGAGAATCAGGAATGGGAGAGATGATCAACGGATATTTCTCGTGCACTATGAACTCGATGCCAATGCCCTCGAATTCGCCTTCAAACCGCTCGGTGATTTCTTGCAGACGCTCGCTGCTGATGTACACCGAATGGGGATCAAGCTCCTCAAGCATACCACGAATGCCGCCGTCTACAAGCTTACCAACATCCACCTCTTCGACGTAAAGCTTGTCTACAACCTGTAGCGCCTCGGCCATGCGTTGGATTTGCTCGTAGATGTTCCCCGAGGTTGCCAACAAGTCGAAGCGCATCACCAGGGCTGCCACAAGTGCAGCGGCGATTGAAAGACCCAATAAACTTCTTTTGGTCATTTTCATCAAAGTACAACTTCCAGGCTCATGTTCTTATCAAGAAGAGCTGAGATTTGCCAGGCCGTGCGTCGCCGTTCCCTGAAACCAGCAATGACTGACGCGCGCCAGCACTAACATAGCAAGAACGGTATCACACAAGTGAGGGATGAGAAATTTTCTATCTGTCAGGCAAAAAGCCGGCGACTCCGGGAAGCCCCGGCTTCTGCTTTAATCGGATTCGCCTATGTGACTTCCCAGGTATCTCCGGAATCCAGAAGGGCCTGCAAATCAGGCTCACCGAATCTTTCGCGCGCCGCCTCGAGTTGCTTTGTGAGGGCGGCTTCATAACACATCTTTTCCACAGCGCGGAAGACACCCACCGGCACAGGCTGGTTTGGATCGTCCATCATGTGACTCATGATGAATGCATAGGTGGTATCCTGTAATGTCTCGTCGTGCACCAGTAAGTCAGATTCACTCCACTTGCCGTTGGTCAAAGAAACGACTTCCGGTTTGAATCCATCGACCCGAATTCCCTTGTCACGCTTAGCCCCAAAAATCAATGGCTTGCCATGCTCAAGATATACCACGTTGTCCGGCTTGCTGTCTTTTTCAGTGTATTTGAACCAGGCGCCATCATTGAAGATGTTGCAATTTTGGAATACCTCGACAAATGAAGCGCCCTTATGCTCGGCTGCTCGCCGGATGGTCTCCTGCATGTGCGCCGGGTCGCGATCCATTGTGCGCGCAATGAATGTGGCGCCTGCTCCGATAGCCACACTCATCGGATTGAAGGGATGGTCAACAGAGCCAAATGGCGTCGACTTGGTGACTTTGCCAAATTCGGAAGTCGGCGAGTATTGACCCTTGGTCAGACCATAGATTCGATTGTTGAACAAGATGAGCTTTATGCTCAAATTACGACGTAAGAGATGGATAAAATGATTGCCGCCAATGCTAAGCGCATCGCCGTCACCTGTAGCAACCCAGACGGATAGCTCCGGATTCGTAATCTTGACGCCGCTTGCAATCGCCGGTGCCCGACCATGGATTCCATGAAATCCATACGTGTTCATATAGTATGGAAACCTGCTTGAGCAGCCGATGCCGGAAACAAAAACATACTTTTCCCTTGGAATATCAAGATTAGGCAGCGTGCGCTGGGTCTGGGCAAGAATTGAGTAATCGCCGCAGCCAGGGCACCATCTCACTTCCTGATCGGATTCAAAATCCTTCTTGGTCAGCTTCAATTCTGTCGCACCATTTGACGAAGCGTTTCTGGTTTTTGTCGTACTCATAAAATCTAGACTCCCAATATTTCATCAATTTTATCTTCTATGTCAGACGAAAAGAATGGCAACCCTTGAACCTTGCTAAATCCGATCGCCGGAATCAAATACTTATCGCGAAGAACATGCACAAACTGACCAGCGTTGATCTCAGGCACAAGAACTTTTTTGAAGTTACTGAGTATGTCGCCGAGATCTTTCGGCAAGGGATTCAGATGTCTAATGTGGACCCGGGAAACCGATTTGCCTTCAGCCTGCTTATGTTCAACCGCGGTCTTAATGGCGCCAAATGTACTGCCCCAGCCGACAACCAGCAAATCGCCTTTCTCGGCGCCGTCTACCTGAGTTGGCGGCAAGTCGTTGGCGATATTAGCGATCTTTCTGGCACGCAATTCAGTCATGTACTCATGATTGCGCGGGTCGTAGCTGACGTTGCCGGTAACGGCTTCTTTTTCCAGGCCGCCGATGCGATGCTCAAGTCCGGGCGTGCCCGGAATGGCCCAGGGGCGCGCCAATGTCTTCTCATCACGCAAAAATGGCTCAAACCCTTCCGGTTCGCGCGCAAACTCAACCGGAATCTCAGGCAAGTCTTCGACGCGCGGAATCGGCCAGGGCTCTGAGCCGTTGGCCAGATAACCATCTGACAGATAGATGACCGGGGTCATATATTTGACCGCAATACGAAATGCCTCATAGGCGGTCTCAAAGCAATCGGAGGCGCGTGAGGCAGCAACTACCGGCAAGGGCGCCTCACCATTGCGGCCATACAACGCTTGCATGAGATCTGCTTGCTCTGTTTTGGTCGGCAATCCGGTACTGGGACCACCGCGCTGAATATCACAGATGACCAACGGCAGTTCCACGCTTACGGCCAGACCGATGGCTTCGCCTTTCAATGCCAATCCCGGTCCGCTGGTCGTGGTAATACCAAGTGCGCCGGAATAGGCTGCTCCAATAGCCGCGCAGACTGCTGCGATTTCATCTTCGGCCTGAAATGTCTTAACGCCAAAATGCTTGTATTTTGAAAGCTCGTGCAAAATATCACTGGCCGGCGTAATCGGATAGCTGCCCAGAAACAACGGCAAACCGGATTTATGGGAAGCGGCGATTGCACCGAGCGCCAGAGCCGTGTTGCCGGTCACATTGCGATACTTGCCCGGCGGAAGCTTTGCCGGTTTTACTTCATAAGAAACAGCAAACTGCTCCGTCATCTCGCAGTAAGAATAGCCCGCTCTCAAGGCGAGTATGTTCGCTTCCGCCAACTCCTGCCGCTTCTTGAATTTAGACTTGATGAAGCTGATGGCGTGGTCCATCGATCGATTGTAAAGCCAGAAGACCATGCCCAGGGCAAAAAAGTTCTTGCACCGATCAACAACCTTGGTGGCAAGCTCGAGTTCCGCCAAAGCTTTTCTGGTCAAGTCAGTCATATCAACCTTGAAAAGCTGAAACTTATCCAAAGAGCCGTTTTCCAGGGGATTCTCATCATACCGTGCTAGCTGAAGATTCCTCGCCTTGAATGTCTCCGTATTAACGATAAGAATACCGTTGGGCTTGAGATTCTCTACATTCATCTTGAGTGCTGCTGGATTCATCGCGACGAGTGCATCATAACGCTCACCCGGCGTATGAATGTCAACGCTACTAAAGTGCAACTGATAGCCACTAACGCCCGGCAACGTGCCCATAGGAGCACGAATTTCAGCCGGAAAATCAGGCAAAACTCCGATGTCGTTTCCAATCAGTGCTGAGGTGTTGGCCAGTTCCGAACCAACCAGTTGCATACCGTCGCCCGAATCACCTGCAAACCGAACTGTGACGTCTTGGAGCGACTCAACAGGTTTACTCATTTTACTCTGTAAGCTCCTTGTTGTTTTGGTTACATAATTACTACATAGGATTTGAATTTAACGATCACTACCAAATCATCAAATCCAAATCATTATTATAAAAAAAACGCCAGAAGAATCTGGCCCTGTTATCCACCATGTCTGTCTCTCGTACCAACCCGAATTGGGTGGGGCGGCAGATTGAGTATATCCTGTGGGAAGAATTCTACAATAAAGCTCACGATATCCTTGACAGAAAGAACCGCGAGCGGTCTGTCGTCGCCATCCACTACGGCGACGTGACGATGCCCCCGTTTGTCCGTCAAACGCAGCGCGTCTTCAATGGTGTCCGATGTCTTTAGCGTGGCGGGATTCGGCGTCATGAAATCATCTATACTTTCCTTCGCCAAATCTATCTCCTGCCCGGCTATCTTCAACAAAGCGTCGCGCTCTGTAAAAATACCGGCCAGCGTTCCATCTTTGGTGATCAGCAAACACCCAAAATGGCGTGCAACCATCGTATCCAGACACCGCTTTAAGCTCGTCCCACTCAGAACGGACACCGCTTTTTTCAGATTTAACGATCCAATTGTTGCGTGCAACGCGGTTTCGTTGAGGGCAATCTGTCCCTCACGCATCAATTCTTCCATCGTGGCCAATTCATCATCAAACTGATCAAAATCTATGTGCACCACCTGAGCCTCCTTTCGTTCCGTAAACCCTGGCCACCGTTTCTTGTGCGCTATCGGGCGCCGGAAATCATATCTACTTATTCTTTAATTTCCAATTTGTTCCACCAGATAGCGAAGGATGTCGCGCACCGACACTACACCCACGGGTTCGCCCTCAAGATTCACCAGAGGGATGTGTCTGAACCCGCCTACATGCATTCGATTCAAAGCAAACGCCAATTGATCCTCTTCAAACAGATATTCAGGCTCCGGGGTCATCACCTTCTCAACGCCTATCTTGTGAACATCAAGGCCAGATGCAATGACCTTGCTAAGTACGTCTCGTTCGGTGAAAATACCGATGAGCTGACCATGCTCTACCACACAAACGCAGCCGATATTTTGTTTCTTCATGGTGTCTATGACCTGCTTAAGAGATGTACCGATATCGACGCAAATCGGCGTGGCAGACTTGAGAACGGCAAGAGGTGAGCGAAGAGTGCCAGAATCCATTTTGGGAAACCTTATGTGTAGTGCGCTTCGTTGTAAATTTAGCGGCTAATATACAGAGATAATTGCTAAAAAGCAACCGCTTTTCGACGCAATTTATCAGAAAAGAGCCGATGAAATCTCTCTGTTTATTAAAGATTTGTCAATATATGAACTCAAAAGTCGGCGCCTAGGGAGAAGAGATGGCGAGCGCCGCTTACACCCGCGAGATCGGTTCGCCAGGCCATGTCATATTTCAACAGAAACAGACCCAGATTGACCCGCGCCCCCCAACCGAATGACATCAAAACATCGCTTAGTTTTACGCTCAGTCCGCCAGAATTGGCGAACACATCTAACCCGTCGTCCCAGGCGCTGCCGATATCTGTGAATAGTGTGCCTCTGATGTTGCGAATGCGCATGGGCAAAGGCCAGGTCGTGTGTACGTAGTTCACAAATGGAATGCGCAGCTCAAAGTTTGCGATGAAATATTTTGAGCCGATACGTTCGTAATAGTCAAAACCACGGACCGGCGATACGAAATTTGAAAAATAGATGTTATCGAGATCGAGAACGACATCCTGGCGAAAGCGGTGGTTGACCCAATGCGACGTGCCGCCCAGAAAAAACTTCTGTGCGTGCCGGCCTTCGCTCAAACCGGCAGCAAACCGAAACGCATAAGTGTAGTCGCGTGCAAAATTGACATAGGTGCGATAGTCGAGTTGATATACGCGGAAATCCAAACCATTGCCGCCCAGGTCAGGACTGGCCAGCACAGAAGCATAGTAGCGGCTGCCCGCAGTTGGTCCGGTGCTGCCCCACAAAACGTTGTCTTTGGTATAGCCCAGGTTAAACAGCATCACATGGCGTGATTCGTCCTGTTGCGCCGGAGCATTCTCTTCCAGATCAAGCAGGCCCTCTCTGGCGATGAGCTTGGTGTGCAAACCGTAAGATAAGCGCGAATAGCGGTCGAAGGGGCGGGACATTTGCAGCTTAATGCCAAAGTTTCGGTCCCGAACCAGAAATCGGCCCTGACTCAAAAACAAGTAGTTGCGTTGATAAATCCCGACGGCATAATCCGTCTGGCGCGGCCGATACTGGTAGCTCAAAGCAAAATCACTGTTCTTAAAATCGATAAACAGATCCGTGAGCAAATTGAACCGGTGGTTGCCCATGAGATCGCTGAAGGAAAACAGCGTCGCGCCCTGGAAACCGAAGAAAGGATCATAGCCGGCGTTGGCCTGAATAATGTCAGCAGAAAATCGGGTCTTGTACTTCGCCGCTTTATAGTCGCCGGCTTCCGTCAAATACGTCTGCTGCTGCAGAAACAATGATGGGTCAGGCGTGAAGGCGCTGATGGGTCTGCCTTCCCGAAATTCCTTGCCAAACACGAAAGCATCAAACGGATTGCCGGATGAATCAACCGCAGTCGAGTCAGCGGCCATAGCAAGCCTCACCCGCTTAGTCTCTTGCTCATCCCGCAAACGCCGCCGCCTGATGTAGCTCGTCTCCGTCAATTGCACACTTCCCGGATCGACGTACAGCGGCTTCTCCATCATATAGATGTCGAAACCACCCTCC